>NZ_JBHIRY010000019.1:0-117590 GCF_042138635.1 Paenibacillus medicaginis
CCTGTCGCGCCTGTGGCCCCTGTATCTCCTGTTGGTCCGGTGGTTCCCGTTCCTGTGGCTCCTGTTGCTCCTGTCGCGCCTGTGGCCCCAGTTGGTCCTATTGCCCCAGTATCTCCTTTGTCTCCTTTATCTCCTTTGTCCCCTTTATCTCCTTTGTCTCCTTTGTCTCCTTTGTCTCCTTTTGGCCCGGTCGGTCCTGTTGGGCCTCCTCCTGATGGTCCCGTTGGTCCTGGCGGGCCGGGCGGCCCTACAAGATTTGTTGCGTCCAATGCAGTTTCTAATTTGTTGCTCAGCACCCAGTCTTTATTGATCGTTTCCTGCAGCGTTTTCCGGACGCTTTCATTGATAGCCAATAAATCACTGATGGAAGCAATCGGTCCTACAGTACCTGGCAGGGTTCCCAGTACATATTGAAGCTTCTCACCTTCAGCATTCAGAATATGGCTGAGCCCCAGTTCCTCCATAGCTATGGAAGCTACGATTAAAGATATGGCATCATCTCTTGTAATCGTGATTGTTGGTGTAATGTTTGGCACGTTAGATTGAGACAATAACAATCTCTCCTTTCAGTTGGATTAATCGCAGTCTATTCCGCCCTGGGGCCTGGGGTGCTTGGACATTTTTCTGTTTTTTGCAGTTTAGCCAAAATAGGCTCAAGCTCAACTATTCCGCCGCGAAACCCGACGTGAGCATCCGCACCCGGCTCTTCAGAAATGGCTTCACCGCATAATGAATGCCGGGATACAAAACAACCCCGATCCCTGCCGGACCGAGGTTGTGTGGCATTGTAGCGTGGTGCGTTATGCAATGACCGAAATGATCTCCTCAAGCTTGATCCAGCTATAATCCTCGTCCCCACGCACAAGCTTGATCTCCCGAAGACTTGTGTTCACATGGGTCACGATTCCGCGCAGCTCTTCATCATCAAATGGATTGAACACAACCACTGTAATCGGCACGCGCCGATTGTAGGATTCGATCAGCGCCTGCTCGATCAGCTGCATTTCCTGGTCATCCAGAGTCGGCTTCCCGCGTCTCTCCTGCTCCCTCATATACGCCTGATACGCTTCTCTGTGTTCCGGGAGTATCATGCGCGAACTCTCAAACACGCCGTTGGCTTCAAGCTTCTTGCTCATGCTGTCATCCTCCTATGCCGATTGAATGATGGACGTTTGTTATTATTATATGGGAACATATGTTCTTTATCCAGTGAGAATATTATCCACATGAAAGTTTGTCTATCACATTGCCTGAATAAAATCAATGTGATAACATAACAATAGAAATAAGGGAGGCCGCTAACCTCCCCCAGGACAACGAGGTATGCCTCACGGCGCGCACTGTTTTAATTCACAGCAAAACCCACCGAAGGCGGCGAACCTTTAGCGGTGGGTTTTGCGCTTGTTACGTTTTCTTCTGATCCATCGGTACAGCTTACGAGAGTTAAACCATAGGTTTAACAATGTCGCGATTACTCTCAAGATCCAGAAAAGCGCATCAAGGGCAGTCATGGCGTATATCACCTCCTTTATAGAAGGCTGCGCCGTGACCCCACCGTTGTCCAATCCAAATTATAGCACAAACAAGCCTCGGGTAGGTCCTGAGGCTTATATTTTTTATGTAGTTGCCAAGATTCCTGCAACGCCGCTTCCATTCAGTGCCGAAGAATCCCAAAACGAATGGGCTGTGCTAACATCAGCTAAACCAAAAACGAAGGGTAACGCGAAGTTAGCTCCGCTAATGAAAGTTCGTCTATCACATTGCCTGAATAAAATCAATGTGATAACATAACAATAGAAATAAGGGAGGTCGCAACCCTCCCCCAGGACAACGAGGTGTGCCTCACGGCGCGCGTTTGCTTCATCTAGCAGCAAAACCCACCGAAGGCGGTCAACCTTTAGCGGTGGGTTTTGCGCTTGTTACGTTTTCTTCTGATCCATCGGTACAGCTTACGAGAGTTAAACCATAGGTTTAACAATGTCGCGATTACTCTCAAGATCCAGAAAAGCGCATCAAGGGCAGTCATGGCGTCTATCACCTCCTTTATAGAAGGCTGCGCCGTGACTCCCACCGTTGTCCAATCCAAATTATAACACAAACAAGCCCCAGGCAGGTCCTGAGGCTTATATTTTTTTAGTTGCCTGCCCGGAATGACAGGGTCTATCTATAGTGGCGTTAATTACAATTTATCAATGTCACCGGCCTCTTTCTCACGCTCTTCAATAAGTTCCACGATATTAATCGTTGGAAGAATAATGGGCTCTGCATTTGCTTTTAAAGAAATATCAGAAATTGTACTCCGTAAATAAGGAAACAATATCGCCAAAGTATTTCTTTCACATAGACTTTTCACATTATATCCACGTTTCTCAGGATCATCATTATTAAATATTACTTCAAAAAAACCAAGAAGAGTGACAATATCCTCACTATCGGGATTGTATTTAAATTGAATATCTGAAACATAATAGTGTTTCATTTGAATAGCTAACAATTAGGCCACCTCATATATATTATGATCACACTCGTCGTAAATATTGAAGTAAGTAAATCCAATGCTTGGCTTTTTTACCTTGCCGGATTTAGTCCCAGGAGTAGCTAATGCCGCAGCAATTGATTGCTCTAAAAGCCCATCGACACTTTTGTCGCCCTCTAGGGGAAAAATATCATCAATAAATACTTCTGTTTCCCCTTCTTCACTGCTTAGAAAGAATCCTGGTTGATCAGATTGAAGTTCAATTTCAGCTCCCCACTTCTTGGCCAACTCCAAGAGCTCTTCTCTGCTCATTTCCACCATGGAAATCACCTCTTAAGTATTAATAACCCAAATCATAGGATTAAGAATGATTTATCTATAGATCAAGTTTTTCTAAAAGTAAACCGCTCCTAAAAGTAGAGGACAGTCTTCGTGGATCAATTTCTTCATAGCCGTTAGGATAAAGTTCTCTTAAAACAGCCATAATCTGTTCATTGGCTCGGTTATAAAGTTCTTCTTTATTCTCATCAAAGTGCTGTCTGGTTGTCTCGAAGTTCCTATGTGTAAGTTGATCTAAAGATATACTCAGATCATCCATTAATAGTTTCCCGATTATGGTTGACATAAAGTAGTTACTATAAGGAAGATGAGGAAACTGATTTACCAGGGTTTCCCGTTTTCTTTGTGTATCACAATACCTATAAATTAATACGGCGATGATTAGCTGTGCCGCATTTAGATTATGAAATATATCGTTATAAAACTTGCCAAACAACTCATTCCGTTTATATTTGGCTACGTGGGGCTGCTTCCTCCATATAGCATAGACGGCCTCGGCAGCAACAGAAGAAGGTATATTATCTACAAAGGATACCGTATTGTCTCTCTTACGCTTATATACATACCCGAGTTGTTCTACTCCCATCTCCAGTTCTTTTTGATGTGCCTCATTAGCACGTAAATCTCGCAAATCAACCGGATTTTGACTATTTGTTGCAAATGTAATATCGGAGAGCATTTCATCATGTTCTTCCCCCGGCAGTTCGTATAAACGAATCAAAACAAAACATTGAGAATAGTCAATTTCCGGATTTTCTTTCACCGTTTGAAGTATTGTTTTACTCGTTTGCCCGCCATTAATGATTTGCAGATCCTTTACATGTATAAGCCTGTTCTCTTCAGTAAACTTATTGTAATTAAATTGACTACACACCATGGTTATACCATTGTTAAAGAAATAAAAGTTTGGGCGCTTGTCTGAAGTTAAGGTTTGTTGTATATCCGAATTCACTCTGTTTTTATGAATTCCTAAATGCCTTCTAATATTTTTTTCTAAAAGTGCATCCCCATATTTCTCTAAAAGGACTGACACATCCCGGACATTCATCTTACCTATGACAACTCTTTTGAAATTAAAATCTTCCACAACACTTTTTCCAGGCAATGTCAAAGTTTCACTAACCTGAATTTTCCTTTGAAGCTGATTAACAACATCTTTATGGTTATAATGTTCGAACAAAATTTGGTCATTCAGCACTTCTTGTATGTGTAGTTCGTTATTTAACATCACACATCTTATATCCGGGATATAACCTTCAAGAATCAAGGTTCTTATTTCCGTTACTTTTTGCTTAAGTAGAGAATTCATTATAATATCCTTATTCGGATTAAAAATGGATTTTATTGCATTAACCACTCTTAAAATGCTGTTTGCTGGAAAATTAGCATCATTCTCAAGTCCAAACTTATACTTTGCTTGAAAAATGACCACAGGAAAGCTTACACTATCCCCATCTGGGTCACCTATATAAACTGCGTCAACACCAGCATCATTGCCTCCCTCTGTTAACAAGGAAGTTGCTTCAACCGGCTCAATACTCAAATATGAGGATACACCCAAAATAGTAAATGCCCTGGACACTTTTTTATTTTCATCATTTTCATTAAACCAACTGGGCTGATCATTAACCATTTTCCTTACCCATTGATCAACAATCTGTTTTGCAAGGTCCATACGAAACACTTCCTTCCCAGCCTCATTGTATCCTAATAGTAATGGTTAAATACTCACATAACAAGGAGCGGATCAACCCCCTTTACTCAGCTTGCTCTCAACCGACTGCAGCTTCAGCACACTGGACGATTCCTTGTCACGGCGGTCATCGATCTTGACGGATGTCGAGACGCGTTTCGCCCCTGTCATGAAAGGCGCCTCATGAAGCGCCGCAATGGCGGTGAATACATCATCCAGCGTGCCTTCGATGATCGTGCTCATAGAGGTGAGCTCATAGGAAATCCCCTTTTGCTGCTGCAGCACACGCTGCATTTCCGCGACGTAGGCGCTGAGACTGGTGCTGCCTGTGCCGATCGGGATGACCGTCACTTCCGCGATAGCCATGTTCTTGCCCTCCTTTGTCTTTCCGGCACTTTCCACAGCCGGCATGTTTTACATGTATTTTACCAGCCAGCCTCCATCCAGTTCAAATACACAATTCAAAAAATGCGTCTTTCTTCACTCTTTCTTCACCCTCCTCGTCCATACGTCCCAATTACGTCGATTGAGCTCGTTTTCCAATCTCTTTCCTTTGCGGATGACTCGTTTCTTTGTTATAATCGTCCCTGTGCCAATTTCATTTTTTCGGTTTACAGATACAATATATTGGGTTAAAGTAGATGAGCAGCACCTAAATATAGTACGGAAGCCAAAATTCGACACAACCCTGAAGCAGAGGCGCATTCCTGGAGCAAGGCGCCTTTCTTCAGGGTTTGTGGTGACTGAAAGTGAGGAATCATCCATGCCACAACTCGTAATCAAACCGAATAATCGTCAGCTTGCTTTTGACGAAATGCGGATTTCTGTTTATGCCGACCGTGTATTACAGGGACTGGATAAGCTCGATAAAGACCGCCTCGTGCGTGGTGTGAACACCAAGCTGCGCCGGGAAGAGGTGACAGGGGATGAGATCAGCAATGCGTTCATCATGTCCGCCCTGGAGCTGGTGAGCAAGGACGAGCCGGATTGGAAATTCGCCGCCGCACGTTCCCTGCTGACTTCGCTGTACAAGAAAGCTGCTAATAACCGTCGTTATAAATCCTATCCTGACGAGCCTTATGGCGCGTTCTACCCTCTCATTACCGAAATGGTGAAAAAGGGAATTTACCGCGAAGAGCTTCTGGAATGCTACTCCAAAGAGCAAATCGACGAGCTCGGGGAATGCATTGCACCGGAGAATGATTTCTTGTTCGATTACATAGGGCTGTTGACCTTGTCTGAGCGCTACCTTGCCAACGATTTCGACGGCAAAGTCATGGAGCTGCCACAGGAGCGTTACATGGTCATCGCCATGTACCTGATGCACAAGGAACCTGCCGAGAAGCGCATGGAGTTGGTCAAGGAAGCTTACTGGGCGATGAGCAATCTGTATATGACCGCTGCTACTCCTACGATGTCCAATGCGGGCAAAAAGGTGGCAGGCCAGCTGTCCAGCTGCTTCATTGATACGGTAGACGACTCCCTCGAAGGGATCTTCGATTCCAATACCGACGTGGCCCGCTTGAGCAAGATGGGTGGCGGTATCGGCGTATACCTTGGCAAAGTCCGGGCCAGAGGCTCAGATATCCGTGGCCACAAGAACACCAGCTCCGGCGTCATCCCCTGGATCCGCCAGCTGAATAATACCGCCGTCAGCGTAGATCAGCTCGGCACGCGCAAAGGCGCTATCGCCGTCTATCTGGACGTATTCCACAGGGATATTCTGGCCTTCCTGGATCTGAAGCTGAACAACGGCGACGAGCGCATGCGCGCACATGACGTGTTCCACGGCGTGTGCCTGCCTGATCTCTTCATGGAGCGTGTGGAAACGCGTGGTGAATGGAGCCTGTTCTGCCCTCACGAAGTGAAGAAGATCATGGGCTGGACTGACGGGAACGGCCTTCCGCTCGGGCTGGAAGACTTCTATGATGAAGAGCAGGGCCAAGGCTCCTTCCGTGAAAAATACGAGGAAGCCGTCAATCATCCGCTGCTGCCCCGCATCACGGTGCAGGCCATTGATATCATGAAACGTGTCATGAAGTCACAGCTGGAGACAGGCACGCCTTACATGTTCTATCGGGATACGGTGAACCGTTCGAACCCGAACCGTGCTCATGGAATGGTGTACTCTTCCAACTTGTGTACGGAAATTATGCAGAACCAGTCGCCTACCGTGGTGGAGAAAGAAGAGCTGGTGACCAAGGACGGGCAAACCCGGATCGTCATCTCCAAAATCCCGGGCGACTTCGTAGTCTGCAACCTGAACTCTATCCATCTGGCACGTGCAGTGCCTGCCGGAGTGCTGGAGCGTCTGGTGCCGATACAGGTGCGGATGCTGGATAACGTCATTGACATCAACAACATTGAAGTGCTGCAAGCCCAATATACGAACAGTCAGTACCGTGCGGTAGGTCTGGGCACCTTCGGTCTGCACCATCTGCTTGCACTTGAGGGCATCCGCTGGGAATCCGACGAAGCAGTGCAATACAACGATAACCTGTATGAGAAAATCAACTACCTTGCCGTCAGATCCAGCATGGAGCTGGCCCAGGAAAAAGGCCGCTACGCGAAGTTTGAAGGCTCCGACTGGGAGAACGGGAACTATTTCACCTCCCGTCAATACACGGACGGCACGCGTGAAGGCAAGTTCGTTACGACAGCGGAATGGCAGGAGCTGGCCGAGCAGGTGAAAACGAACGGAGTCCGCAACGCCTGGCTGTTCGCCATCGCGCCTAACGGATCGACCTCGATCATCGCCGGTTCGACCGCCAGCATTGACCCGCTGTACGAGCTGCTCTCTTACGAGGAAAAGACAACCTACAAGATTGCGAACCCTGCGCCGGATCTGAACGAAAAAACGATCTGGTACTACAAAACAGCGTTCCTGGTGGATCAGCATGCCTCCATCAATATGGCGGCCGCGCGCCAGCGTCATATCGACCAGGGCCAAAGCTTTAACCTGTACGTCCGTCCGGACATCAAAGCTACCGAGTTCCTTGACCTGCATCTGCATGCATGGAAATCCGGCATGAAATCGACGTATTATGTCCGCAGCCGTGCGCTGACGATTGAAGAGTGTGAAAGCTGTGCGTCATAAAGCTTGAAGGCTTAACTATAGATCAAGCCCATTTTAAAAGGAGAGAATCTCCCATGCAGTTGCAAAAGATTTTTAACACAGAAGCCCCTAACCGTTCCACCCGCATCATCGAAGGCGAATGCTCCGGCATTCTGAACTGGAACGATATCCGCATGCCGCACATGTACAAGCTGTACAAGGTGCTGCTGCTCAACCACTGGATCGCGGACGAAATTCCGATGTCCAAGGATGCGTCGCAGTTCCCGCTTCTTGATTCGGAAGAACAGCGCACTTTTAAAATCAATATCGGGCTGCTGGCGGTGCTGGACTCCATGCAGACGATGTTTGTCGGCGATGTAAAGCGTTACTTTACCGATTCATCGCTGGAGGCCATTTCGGCGATTATCGGCCAGCAGGAGGTTGTCCATAACCAGTCTTATTCGTACGTGCTGTCCTCCCTGGTCTCCGAGCAGGAGCAGAAGGAGATTTTTGAATATTGGAAGCATGATCCGGTGCTGCTGGAGCGCAATACGTTTATTTCGAAAATTTATCAGGAGTTCCGGGACAATGAGAACCCGCAAACCTTCTTCCAGGCTCTTGTCGCCGACCTGATTCTGGAGGGCATTTTCTTCTACAGCACGTTTGCCTTCTTCTACAATCTGGCGCGTGACCAGAAGATGATGGGTACGAGCCAAATGATTTCCTATATTCAGCGGGACGAGAACCAGCACTGCTATTTCTTCGCGGAAGTGTTCAAGCAATTGCTCGCCGACTTCCCTGAGCTGAATACGAAAGAGAATATTGATTATGTCTACAAGACCATTGACCGCGCTGTAGAGCTCGAAACAAACTGGGCTTACTACACGCTGTCCGAGGTGCGTGGCATCGACCTGAACGAGCTGTCCGATTACATCAAATACATGGCCAACATGCGTCTGCGGCTGCTCGGTCTGGACAAAGCCTATGAAGGCGTTGATGTGAACTGCATGCCTTGGATCAAGCCGTTCTCGGATGAAGCGCTGAACGCGACCAAAACCGACTTCTTCGAAGCCAAATCCCGCAACTACGGCAAGGTTGGCGACGATAACGGGTTCGACGATCTGTAAGCCGGGACCAGCTGTAGGACAGAACCAGCTGTAAGACGGAACAAGCTTCATACGTTGAATGATATACGTGGTTAACCTTTTATGGAGTAAGTTATTTATATACTGAAAAAAATCCTGTCTTCGTTCTCAGAAGACAGGATTTTTTTTAGGGCTTTCCTCGCCAGGGCTTTCCTCACCAGGGCTTCCTCGCCAGAGTTTCCTTCGCCGAAGTTTCTTCGCCGATCCGCGCTTCAGTCCCTTGTCCCGAATCCACCCGGCACCCGGCCGAGGTTCATCCCTTCCCGCATGCTCACATTTCCTGGGCGTACGCATAGACTATGGAGTAAACAGCTCACCCAGGAGGGCCCCATGAATCCCGTATACCCATTTTACAAAAAAGAAACGGTCTGCAAGGAACAGGTGTTCACCTTCCCGCCTCAGCAGCAGCAGCTTCCCGGGCTGGAGAGCCTTATGAATCCGCGTCCGATCAGCGAGAATCCCTCTGTGCAAGGCAGCGGCAGGCTACATGGCAAAATAGCCCTCATCACGGGGGGAGACAGCGGAATCGGGAAAGCTGCCGCTATCGCCTTTGCCAAAGAAGGAGCGGACATAGCAATCGCCTATTTAAGCGAGCGTTCTGATGCAGAGGAGACCAGACAGCGAATCGAGCAGCACGGGGGCCGCTGTCTGCTGATCGAAACGGATCTGCGCCACAAGGCCAACTGTGTCCGGTCCGTGCAAGACACGGTACGGACATTCGGGAAGCTTGATATTCTTATAAACAATCATACGGTTCAATGTTCCAGGAATAGTATTCTGGACATTACGGAAGAGCAGCTTTACAACGTTTTTCAGACCAATATCATATCATTCTTCTTTCTGATCCAGGCCGCACTGCCTCATTTATCCGCTGGTTCCTCCATTATTAATACCGCATCCGTTGTGGCTTTTGAGGGACACACACTGCTGATTGACTATTCTGCCACCAAAGGGGCGATTGTCTCACTAACACGCTCCCTTGCAAAATCGCTTGCTCCGCAGAATATCCGCGTCAACTGCGTGGCTCCGGGTCCAGTCTGGACCCCGTTGATCCCCGCCTCGCTGCCGCCGCACATTGTCAGCACCTTCGGTGCGGATACAGCACTTGGACGGGCTGCGCAGCCTTATGAGCTGGCCGCTGCCTATGTATATCTGGCAAGCGGGGATTCCTCCTACGTGACCGGAGAATGTATCCACGTCAACGGCGGCGCCATGGCGGCCACCTGAGGAACGGCTGCAGATCAGGGACGGCCACCGGTATGCTGCAGCATTTCGATTTCACGGAGCATGCGGGGCAGATCGGCAAGCGAATCCATGACCAGATGGGCGCCGGCCCGCTTCAGCAGATAGACCGCTTCTTTGCGCTGATCCTCATAGGCCGCATCCCCAGATCCGCCGCCTTCCATGCGGTTCATGAAGCCGTCGAGCACGCCGAGCGTCCAGACTCCGGCGTTCCGTCCTTCCTGCATGTCGGCAACCGTGTCGCCAACCTTGACCATATCGCTGAGCGGATAGACCTGCATACGGTGTGCATTTTCATAGACCATCCATGGAAAAGGCCGGCCACTGCTGACCTCGCAGGGTGTCACCGTACAATCCAGTACATGATCCTCCAACGAGCGGCGCGGAAGACTACCCAACAGATCACTGGTAAAAGCCGAGGTTGCTCCGGACTGGATACGACGGTCGCGGATTTCCTGCAACGCTTTGTCCAAACCCCTGCAGGGGGTAGAGGATTGCAGCAGGGAACGAAGCACAGGCACAAGCTCCGCACATATATGATCGACATCCACTCGCCCCGGTTCGGTGCCAAAGCGGTCTATCCAGCTCGCCCGCACCTCCGAGAGGCGCAAAGTGCCAGCGATATGCTCCCGGATCGTCAATCCCAGGCCCCGCCTGATATTCTGCTGACTGACATCAATCCCCATCCAGCGGAATAAATCCTTTATCCCCTGTGAGAGTCCGTGGCCCCCGGGATCCAGCAGTGCGCTTTCCAAATTGAATATGACAGCCTGTATCATGCTTGCCCCGCCTTTCATCGCTGTACGTAAAATTCCTATGAGGACCATCCTACACAATAAATGTTAAAAGAAATGCAGCGAACGGTCAGCCTTCTGTAATCTTCACGTCCCGGCATTCCTGTCAAACCTTGTGCCGGTATTCATTTATGTATGCTCAGGAGGAATCTTGAATGCGAAATATGAACAATACCCGGCCCAAGCTGCCCTGGCGGATGGCCGTTGGCCACTATGCGCTGAACAAGCTTGCCTGCGGCGGCCTTGCCTTTACCCTGCTGAGCCTGCTCTCGTTCCTTCCGCCGCTGCTGCAGATTCCACTTGCAGCCCTGACCGGGCCGGACTATAACGACGGATGGCCCATTCAGCTATGGGCCTATGGCTTCGGCCTTCCGGCCGCCCTGGCTGCGGATGCGGCTGTGGAAGGCCTGTACATGCCGGATAAAAAGAAAAAAGCCGCCCTGTATTTCACAACCGGGTACGGCCTGTTTCTGATGCTTGCTTATTTTTCTGTGCCCCGCCTCACCGGCATCTCGACGGCAGACGTGTATGCCGGCATGATGGTTGCCGCCATTTACATGGCTTGCCGCAGACGATGGATGCGGGAATCCTTTGTACCGATCATGCTCGCTTTTGTACTGCCCTTGATCTGCATGACTTTAGGACATTCATAACAACAACGGCCGATTCAGGGTTACGGGTTGGGTTGGGTTGGGTTGGGTTGGGTTGGGTTGGAGCGATTGAACCACGGCTTCAGAGAGTCCGCTCGCTTTAGCGACGATGGGGAGGATCTCCATGCTCCCTTCTTCCGTCATCGAAATCTAACCATTTTCCACTGGATCATATACTATAATTCAGTGAAAAAATGCTCATCATCAAGACAACCAAAGCCTATCGTTAATCCTGTAATTATCTTTCCGCCACTTCAGCCTTTGCAGCTGCTGGGTTCTGAGGAATTCGAATCCCTTTCTAGTGCTGGACAGTCAAGCCGCCAGCCGATCGTGGCAAGACATGTGATACTCTCTTTTCAGGAGCCTTGCACGATTATCCCGTTGGATCAGGTACAGAAAAACAGAAAACCGGGAACCGAAAATATACTTTAGGCACGTTAAAGAAAATAACGGATCAAATGAGGCGCGAACATGCCTGTTGTTACGCTATTCAAGACCATTGAATAAGTCTAATATTTGATGGATCGTGCCTTATGGAGAAGCAGATCGATTCGAGGTCATGAGACGTTCTTTGGAGAAAGCAGAGCGTTTAGGTGATGTGAAACCGACCGAGAGAGAAGGAAGAAGCGGAGCACGGCATCGGAAAAATAAAAAGAGCCTGGTCCTCGTTGCAGCTTGAACTCGAATTTTTCCAATTTCCTCGTTCATACTAGGGCGTGTCTGAAAACTAACATCAATGGAGCTAGCCGACACTAGCCCACACCGATCAAGCGACGCACCTTATGCTCACCTTTCCTCGTTTAAGTACTGCAATTAGGTTCAAGTACTGCAATTAGGCCGCAGCCGCAAGAGGCTGATCCGTTTGGCGCGCGATCAGCCGACGGTAGGTAATCGCCGGAATCGCCACACCGATGTACAATAACTTCTGCCACATCGTCTCTTCCCCTTCGGTTAAGCGCAGTCGGCGGCGGCCGGTGTACTCGTTGAGGTACGCCTGCAGATGCTTTTGTCCCAGGGCTACATACGTACTCTTCAGCGATGTCCACGCCTCTCTCACCACTTTACGCAAGGGTCTATACAGCCGATAAGCTTGAGGGAACGATTGTACCTCCGATGCACGGACATCTACCTGTTCGTTGATGAACGCAGCGAGTTCGTGACGATTTGCTCTTTGCCCCTCCCCCTTCCTCTGCGGGATTAGGTGGATTTTGACCTGCTCCGGCTCGCCCGACTCCGTGACCGTGCACCCCGCTACGACTACCGAAGCATGCGGATGAGGAAACTGAGGCCGGGACGGATTACACCCATACAGATCGCTGTTTACCTTCACTTCTCCGCAGAGCAGCTCCCTGGCGTCGAACTCTCCGATGGAGTGGCGGATTTTGTGAAGCATTACCCAGGCGGTCTTGTAGGTGACCTGGATCACCTGGCTTAGCCGCATCGCTGAGATACCGTCGGGGAGCAGGAACAACTCCAACGCCTGAAACCACTTGGTCAGAGGGAGATGCGTTCGTTCAAACATCGTGCCCACCAAAGCCGACGTTTGATGCGCACACCTGGCGCACTCGAACAAAGGGACACGTCGGGAAGTCAGACGACTGCAGCGGGTATGAGCGCAACGCGGGCAGACGAAGCCGTTCGGCCACTTCATCGCGATCAATGCCTCCATGCAGGCCTGCTCGTTGTGATAACGATGGCTAAAGGGTTGATGTTCCGTTTCCGCTTGGACTTCCATGTCTGCTCGCCTCCGATTCCATAATCCATAATCCATAATCCATAATCCATAATCCATAATCCATAATCCATAATCCATAATCCATAATCGTAATTCATAATTCATAATTCATAATTCATAATTCATAATTCATAATTCATAATTCACGGACATAATTTCTTTTTTTATTATACCAAACATGCGTTCTCATTTCAAGTTGAACATCCCACTTGAGCTGCCTCTTTTTTCCTTATTTCTTTTCTCTTTTCTCGTTTCTCTTCAGTCCTTCCCCTTCGTCCCCAACCCTCAACACCCCCGCATTCTGATCGAAAGGGATAATCGTGCAAAGCTGTATGAAAAGGCATCAGGCACCAGGCATCAGGCATTAGGCATTAGGCATTAGGCATTAGGCATTAGGCAACAGGCAACAGGCAACAACTGAAAAAGTATGTGTTCGCTATCGTTATGTGTTGGTTTCCCGGGCGTTTCACCAGTTCCGTCAAATATGTGTAGACGTACACCCTGAGATACATCTAAAATTAGGTTATTCAGGCTTCGCCTACTGAAATTCGTCTCCCACTTTCATCAAGCTTTGCAAGATAATTGTTTCACGCAGGCTTTATTTTGAAAACGTTGTAGTGGATGTGCATTAGTGATCTATAGAATAGAAAGGAGGGGCTGCGTTGACCCCCTTGGAACAAACCGCCTTTTTGCCGGATCATCCGGCTGGCGCTCTGACTGTGCTGATTGCAGCGGCTGTCATGGTGTGGCTGTATGTGCACAGCGCCGTGCAGCTGCGTCTGTCCCGCAGGCGGCGGCTGGACGAGCTTCAGGAATCCTTATATCTGTACGGAAGGCTCGCCGGACCGCTACATGCCGCCGCTCACGGACAGCTTGAGCAAAGCGGCGGGGACATCGCGCTCGTGAAGGCGCTGCAGGAGTGCAAGTCCGCACCGTATCTGACTCCTTACCTGCAGGAGGAAATTCAGAACTGCCTCGATCGCAGGGACAGCTCCAGAGTTTCGCTGCTTCATAGATCTCTGGAACGGGAAATGAACAAGCTGATTGAGGAACGGCGACTGCTGCTCAAGGAAACCCATGCTCCCGGCTGGGGCGCGGCTCTATGGAATTTGCTCCGCCCGGCCGCTGCTCCTGCTGCCGTCGCAGGCTTTGCCCTGCTGACCTGGCGGCTGGTATCGGAGCTGCAATTCCCTGAAGCTCCCTCACCCGGCATGACGCTTACGGTTGTATGGATGAGATACGTATCCGGCCTGCTGGCCGTCGTGTACGTATACCGGCTGCTAAGTCTGCCGCGCCAGAACGGAATCGATGTAACGGCCTCCCGCCTGCCGGCCAGTGCGCTGTCCTTTCTAATCGCTGCCGTCGCGCTGTTTCAATGGATCGGCCCGCACGCTTCGCCTTACATCCTGGGAGCTCAGTTAATCCTGTTTTTGAGCGGATTTATGTTCACCCGCGAACGTCCGCGCAGCAAGCGCCCGTACGCAGGCACCCCTGAGCAGGCCGGACAAGCCCGGCAAGCCTCTCAGGCGGAGGGGCAGAAAAGCCAGGACGCTGATACGGATACGGGAGAGATGGCGTCAACCCTGCACAGATAAACCGGCAAACAATGCAACAAGCGCTGCGGTCTTCACGAACGCTGCGCTTGTTTTTTTGCTTTCCGATTGTGTCCGGACTTATTGAGGGTTATTATTTATACAAATGTAAATCAATTATATAGAATCAAACTTTTATAGATGGAGGAAGTATGGAGCTTGATATTTCTGCAAAATCATTGCCGGTATACGAAGCGCTGGCCAGTGAAGTACGGCTGAAGGTGATCCGGCTGCTGGCGGACTCGCCCATGAATATCCGTGAATTGGCGGAAGCTCTGGGGCTTAGCAGCGCCATTATGACCATGCATGTCAAAAAACTGGAGAAAGCCGGTTTGATCATGACCAAAATGCTCCCCGGTCGCGGAGGTGTGCAAAAGGTATGCTCGCTGGCCGTAGGCAACATCCATATCACCCTGCCGCTGCAGGAGCAGGACACCCGCCAGTTTCACCAGACCGAGCTCTCTGTGGGCCACTATACGGATTTCGATATCGAACCGACGTGTGGCCTGGCCACCGTGGAGAAAATTATCGGGGAGTTTGACGAGCCCCGTTATTTTCTGGATTCAGAGCGGGTGAACGCCAAAATTTTATGGTTCGGCCAGGGACATATTGAGTACAAAATCCCTAACTTCCTGCTCGCCAGCCAACAGCCGGAGGAGCTGGAAATCACTATGGAGCTCTCCTCGGAGGCGCCTTCCACTAACGACAACTGGCCATCGGACATCTCTTTTTATCTGAATGACGTGAAATTGGGGGTCTGGACCAGTCCGGGTGATTTCGGGGACAACCGGGGCAAATATACGCCGTCCTGGTGGCCGGATGCCATCAACCAGTACGGGCTGCTCAAGCGGCTGCGAGTGACTGCGGACGGCACGTATATGGACGGAAACCGCATTTCGGATGTAACGCTGGATGAAGTGGTGATTGCCCGCAAGCAATGGAACTTCCGAATTGCCGTAAACGAGGACGCTGAGCATATCGGAGGAGTGACCCTGTTCGGAACAGGCTTCGGCAATTACAATCAGGATATTGTGTTCCGTCTGTACTACACAAACATCAGCAACAGCGGCAGAACAGGCCACACAAGTGGCCATTAGCCAGGGATTTTGCATTCGGATGCTTTTCAAAAATGCGTCATTACTACCAGTAGAATCGGTAGTAATGACGCATTTTGGGAATTGCAGTTCTTGCTCTACTTCGCAGGCTTTTGCACCGGTTCTATGCATACCGGGCTTGGAATCTCCAGTACATATCCCGTAGGCTGCAGCCGACCGCTGTCCCCGTCGATGGAAAAGGATACGAGATTGCCGCCATCCTGGTTGGCAACAATCAGATACCCGCCGGGAAGCAGATTGAAATTGCGCGGTGTGGCGCCCGCAGTGTCCACCCAGTCGATTGCCGCCAGCTTCCCGCTGTCTTGATCGATCCGAAACGCCGCGATGCTGTTATGTCCGCGATTGGAGACATACAGATAACGGCCGCAAGGGGTTACACGAATATCCGCAGCCGTATTGTCCTGCACCATCATCCCTTCCGGCAGGGTAGACAGATGCTGCAACGGCTGAAGCTCGCCGGTGTGCTCATTATAAATAAAAGCCGTGACCGTATTGTTCAGCTCATTGGCCACATAAGCAAATTTATGAGTCGGATGGAACACCAGATGGCGGGGACCTGAGCCCGGCGGGAGCTCCGCTGCACGATGCGTCACCAGCTTCCCTTCCTCCAGACGGTAGACGACGACTTGATCCAGACCAAGATCGCATATCATGACATATCGTCCTGACGGATCAGGCACGATGGAATGGGGATGCGGACCTTCCTGCCGGTCCTTGCGGATACCTGAGCCGCTATGCTTCACCTGTGCCAGCAAATTCCCCAGCCCGCTGGCCGGCAAAATGCCATAGACGACCGCATTGCCGCCAGAATAGTTGGAGGCCAGCACATAACGTCCGTCAGAGGTCACAGATACATAACAAGGATCGGCTCCTTCCGTCGCCTGCCGGTCCTGCATATGCAGTTCCCCCGTCCCGGCTTCCACCGCATAAGCATATAATTGCCCCTCTGCCGTTTCACTTACCGCATACAAATAGGAGCCGTCCGGACTCAGCGCCAGAAACGACGGTCTTTCGATCCCTTCAGTCCCGCTTACGATTCTCATCTCGCCGCTTTCCCCGTCAAGGGCACACAGAAAAATCCCTGTTTCCGTGCGGGAAGCGTATGTACCCGTATAGAATAAATGCTCCTGCTTCTGCTCCATTCTTGTCTCCCCTCTCAATTCAAACGTTTTCCATCCTTCATTATTACCCATGTTGCCGTGGGAATAAGACCGTTTTTTTGTGAAAACGCCTGTAGCTGAAAAAGGCGGTCCTTCTGTCCAAAGAAGCCGCCTTTCTCTATTGAAGCTAATATTGGGTCTGCACTATCTTTTATACAGCAGGCTCCGCTCTTACGCCCGCCTTCCAGTTCACGGCCAGAACCAGACTAATCATAAGGATGGCCGCCCCGAAAATGTAAGGCAGATTAATATGCACATCGAACAAGGTTCCCGCCAGGGCAGGCCCAACGATATTGCCGATGCTCATATAAGCATTGTTCATGCCTGCAGCTACACCTTGTTCGTCGCCCGCCATTTTGGATAAAGCCGTATTGATCGCCGGGCGAAGCAGTGCCGTGGCCGTGAAGAAAATCAAAGCCACCCCAAGCACGTAGTAAAAGTTGCCCGAGAACAGCATCAATACCAGCGAAATCGCCGAAAACAGGAACGATCCGCTAATGACAGCCTTTTCTCCGAAACGTTGCAGCACCGGGCCAATAGCAACGGCCTGGATCACGGTGCCGATCAGGGCTCCGATCGTAATGACCAGGGCAATGTCCTGTTCATCATAGTGAAACTTGCCTGTCACAAAGAACGGAAACATCGTCTCAAAGTGGGACAGGCCGAATGTCAGTGTAAATATCATAATGAGCAGCGCAAAGTACGGCTTGCGGAACGACAGTGCAAACTGCTTGATCACGTTCTCCCGCTTGAGCATCGTATTGCGGTGCCGCAGCTGATCCTCAAGCGACAGCGTTTCAGGCAGCAGGAACAGGGACACCAGCGTTGCCACAAGGGATACAGCGGCCGATACATAAAAAGGGGCCCTTACTGAAATATCAGCCAACAGGCCGCCTACGCCCGGTCCGATGACAAAGCCCAGCGACATTGCCGAGCCGAGCAGGCCCATTCCTTTACCGCGTGTCTCCAGCGTTGTAATATCCGCGATATAGGCCATCATTGGCGGGATCAGAAAGGCCGCCCCGATGCCTCCGATCAGACGGGAAACGTAAAGCATCCACATCGAAGTGCCCAAGGCAAAGATAACGGATGAGACCGTCATAATGATCAGACCCAGAATAATCAGCTTTTTGCGCCCGTATTTGTCGGACCATTCCCCGCCGATAGGGGAAAATATAAACTGTGTAAGCCCGAAGACGGCAACCAGGTAGCCTCCTGCTTCCCCGCTGCCCCCCAGCATGCTCATAAATTCCGGCAGTACAGGGATAATCAGACCTATCCCCAGCATGGCAATGAACATGTTGACCATCAGAATGATCAACGGGCCTTTCCCTAACTTTGTTGCTGACATAATGCGGTTTCTCCTCCTCACGCGCATCTCTCTGTTTATTATGGAAAGAATGCCTTACTTGGAGATCTAATCTCTAAGCTCTTATATATTAATGTAGCGTCTGTCAAAAGACAAACAAAATTATCCAATCGGTGTGCCGTCCGGCAGCGGAGTATCCGGTGCCAGCAGCACCACGTCCCCTTCATCCGGTATACCGCCCAGCACAAGAACTTCCGACTGAAAGCCAGCAATGTTGCGCGGCGGGAAATTCACAACGGCGACCACCTGCCGCCCAATCAGTTGTTCGGGCTGATAGCGTTTCGTAATCTGGGCACTGGAGCGCTTGATCCCCAATTCTTCCCCAAATTGAATTTGTAGCTTGTACGCAGGCTTCCGGGCCCTCTCAAAAGGTTCAGCGCCAATAATGGTGCCGATCCGGATATCCAGCTTCAAAAAATCATCGATTTCAGCCATGGCTTGTCCTCCTTTAGGGATATTTCATCCAGCATATCGCATTATAGCACATATGTTCGCACCTTTGGAAGAAAAATATTCTTCCTCGCACAGATCAAAACCATCCTTCAAGTGACAAAACGACAAAACCGCCGCACTTATCCCCAACTTTATACACATCTTATCCACAGATTGCAAAAATCATAATTTCCAAAACAACAAAAAAACACAGGCCCGAGCCGCAATGGCCGATCCTGTGCCAGTTCCCGCAAAGCATTCAGCTTTCCGCCAGCTTGCATATAAACCTGTCAAAATGTTGTGCCAATCACATGATCCAGCGGGATGAAGCCGATCGAACGGCTGTCATTGCTGTTATTCCGGTTATCCCCCATGACGAAAATATATCCCTCGGGCACAACCCATCTCCGGTCTTCCGTCTCATCCATGGTTTCCTTAATATAAGGCTCATTCAGCAGATTTCCGTTCAAATAGACCGCATGATTCTTCACTTCGATCACATCGCCGGCCTTGCCGATCACACGCTTGACATATATACTTTTATTTTTCTGCTCATCAAACATCCGGAATAACGGCTGCTCCCATAAATCATTAATGAAGCTGCGCTTTTCCTCGACACGGCTGTCAATGATCACAATATCGCCATGCTTCAACGTTTCAGGGAAGGTGTTAGGAATTTTGGAGACATACAGCTTCTGCTGATCATGCAGCGTCGGCTCCATCGAATGTCCTTCCACAGTATAAGGCTGGGCAATGAATATGCCGATAAACAATGTGACAGCGATGGCGGCGCCGAACGTTCCCAACCAACCCAGCAGGCTCTTCACCAGTTTCATCAGGGCAAAACCTCTCTTATAATCATGTAGAAATAAGATAGCGCAAGCACGAAATTTCGTAATTAAAAGTTGATTCTGGTATATTCTTCTTATCAGTATACGTCGGCCTCCAATGTCCGGTCAATTTGCAGGAGCGGATTGAGACATGGCCCCGTCTTCCATTACATTCAAGAATTTTCAGGAGAGTGAATCTATTTGCTTACAGCACTCAAGCAGCTCAAATCATTCCGGATTGTGCAACTCATACTGGCTGCTTACCAGAAACGAATCGTCAGGCTGCTGATTCCCCTGATTATTTTGGCCCTGGTCATTTGGCTGGGAAGCCGGGAGCTTCATAATATGAACATCGGTCGCATGCTGTTCGAGCTGCGGCGTCTTACACCGTGGTCTATACTCGAGATTGCGCTTTTTTCACTGCTTGCCGCCGGCGTAATGAGCTCCTACGATTTGGTCGTCCGCAAGCATTTCCGGATGCCGATATCCATCGGGGCAGCGTTCCGGTACGGCTGGATCGCCAATACCTTCAATAATGCCTGTGGATTCGCGGGGTTCACGGGGGCCGGTCTGCGCGCATTTCTATATAAAAAAAGCGGCGTCCCCCTTAACGTCATCACGGCCGCCGTCATTTTTCTCTCCCCTGTCGTGATTACGGGGTTATCCCTGCTCGCGTGGACTGTGCTGGCCCGCCTGTTTCCCGCGGATCAGCTGCTGCACGCCTATCCCTGGCTGCGGTGGGCCATGTGGGGAATGGCTCTCTATCTGCCGGTGTTCCTGCTGGTTCAGCGCTCGCGCCTGTTCGGCAAATGGTTCAATCAGGGCAAAGGCACCATGCCCTGGACAACCATTTTCGCCTCTTTGGCCTCCTCCTTGCTGGAATGGCTGTTCGCTGCGTTGGCCTTCGGCCTCGTTGGCACCCGCGTTCTGGACGGCGTACCGCTGGAGGCTCTTATCGGCGTCTATGTCATTGCCGCTACAGCCGGCCTGATCAGCATGGCCCCCGGCGGCATCGGTGCTTTTGACGTAACGGCCCTGCTCGGCCTGCAGCTTCTGGGGGTGCATCCCGATCTTGCGCTGACGGTGCTGCTGCTGTTCCGTTTCTTTTATTTTATCGTTCCCTGGCTCATCGCCCTCGTGATGACCGCGGTCGAGATCATCCCGAAGCGGGAACGAATCGGTGAGCTGGCCGGCTCCGGCTGGAGCTATTCCCTGAACAAATGGCAGCAGATTTGGGCATGGCCCGGGCAGTTCCGCTTTCTGGCTGACCTAGGGGTCTGGGCGCTGAGCAAGCTGGTACTCGCATCAGGACTGCTGCTTCTGCTGTCTGCGGCTTTACCGGGTCTGCTGTACAGACTTCGTTTCGCTGAAAAGCTGTTGACCCTGCCCATCATGCAGCTCTCCCATGATATCTCGGTCATCATCGGCATCATGCTGATCGTGCTGTCGCACGGGATTTCGCTGCGTATCCGGCGGGCGCTTCGCCTTACGCTTGGGCTGCTGTTCGCAGGCGCGATTTTTACGTTCATCAAGGGTTTCGACTTCGAGGAAGCCTTCTTCCTGCTGTTTGTCGCCTTGATGCTGTACCTTTCCCGTTCGCGCTTTTACCGTGAAGGCGCTCCGGTAAGCCGTACCAATTTGTTGATCTGGGGAGGGCTCACCGTGCTGGTGACTGTGGCGTATCTCCTGATCGGAGCAGGCGGCTACAGCTACTTTCTGCATCGTCTGCCCTTGCGCATGAGCACAAACCTGCTTTTTGACCGCCAGCATTTTGGCATCAAAGGCCTGCTCAGTTTGCTGTCCGCCTGGGTGTTCCTGACCATGTACCTCATGATGCGTCCCAAGCGCGGCGTCGAAGAGCTGCCGGATGCCGCCGAAATGGACAGGCTCCGTGAATTTATCGCTCATGAGCAAGGAAATTTGCTGACCCACATGCTGTTTCTGGGCGATAAACAGTTCTATTGGGCACAAGAGGGCAACGTTCTCATCCCTTACGCCAGAAGCCGCAACAAGCTTGTCGTGCTCGGCGACCCCCTCGGTCCAATGGACCAGGCCAGCGCCGCCATCCAGGAATTCCAGGGTTATGCTGACAGATACGCGCTTGCGGTGGTATTTTATCAGGCATCCCCGGCCTATCTCCCGCTTTACCATGAGAACGGCTACCGCTTTTTCAAGCTTGGGGAAGAGGCGCTGGTGCCGCTGGAATCCTTTACTTTAGCGGGCAAAATCAATACGCCGCTACGCACGGTGAGAAACCGGTTCGGCAGAGAAGGCTACTCGTTTCAAATGGCTTATCCCCCGTTTGACGACAGCCTGCTGACCCGGCTTCGGGCCGTGTCGGACGTGTGGCTTGAGGGGCGAAAGGAAAAGGGCTATTCGCTTGGCTGGTTTAACGAAACGTACCTTCAGTTAGCGCCGCTTGCGCTCGTGCTGGACCCGCAGCAGCAGGTTATCGCCTTCGCCTCCCTTGCCCCGGCTTATGATAACAAACAGACCATATCCATTGATCTGATGCGCCATCTACCGGACGCGCCGAACGGGACTATGGACTTTCTGTTCACGCATGTGATGGAGTGGGCACGGGATGAAGGGTATGTGACCTTTAATCTTGGCATGGCCCCGCTCTCCAGTGTGGGCCAGAGCGAACGCGCCCTGCGTGAAGAGAAGCTGGCGCGGCTGGTGTTTCAATACGGCGGCCACTGGTACGGCTTTCAGGGCTTGCGCCGATACAAGGAAAAGTTCTCCCCGGCCTGGGAGCCACGCTATCTGGCTTATCCTGCTTCAGTCTCTTTGCCTATTCTTACGGCTGAGCTTATGTACCTGGTGTCACGCAAAATGGATTAGGCTTCCAGACCGCTTTTTGCTAGCTTTCTTGCAAAAAGGGGATTCGCCTCCTCAGAGTCTAGTAGCCAGAGTGAGATGGTGTCTATAGGGTGGTGTCCATAGAGCGTGGTGTGTGGTGTCCGTTGCCTGGTGCCTGGTGCCCCTCCATACTGCTTTGCACGATTATCCCTTTTGATCAGAATGCGAGGGTTGAGGGTTGAGGGTTGGGGTTTGGGAGGCCTTAGGGGAAGGTTTTTCTTGACCTGATCCAACGGGATAATCGTGCAAAGCCCTTGAACAGCGAGTCACATGTCTTGCCACGATCGACTGGCGGCTTACTGTCAAGCACCTTTCAACACAAAAGTTAAAGGGGCTCAGCCTTCAGGCTTGCCCCTATCATTTTTGATCAATATGAAGTTCTTAGAAGCTGCCGCGAACAATCGTCTCGGACAGCGGCAGACGGCCTGACGGATGAGCAGGCTCCTTCGCCTTGCCTACGGTAATCAGCATAACCGGCAGATAACGGTCCGGAATGTTGAATCCCTCAATCAACTGCTCCGGGTTAAATCCGCTCATAGGGCAGGTATCATAACCCAGTGATTTTGCTGCCAGCATGATGTTCTGAGCTGCCAGCGAAGCGTTCCTGATCGCGGAATCCCGCGCCACTTGAGGACTCTGATAGGCACCGTTAATCTGGCCAACTAATGCGTCACGGATGTCCGCCTTGAGGAAGCCTGCTTCCACAGCCTGGTCATAAATGACCGTATTGCGGTTCGCCTCCAGATCGCCCAGTACAGCAACTGTCAGGCAGCTCTCGGCAACCTGGGACTGGTTGTACGCAATCGGAAGCAGCTTCTGCTTGTCGGCTTCGGATTCAATGACAAGGAACTTCCAATGCTGAAGGTTCCAGGCGGAAGGAGCCTCACCGGCCGCCTTCAAAATCATCTGCAGGTCCTCTTCCGGCATTTGAACACCAGTCTCATATTTCTTCACCGCATGTCTTTCGCTAATGACACGAAGTGTTTCGTTCAGCTCAACTTTGGACATGGTTTACACTCTCCTGTTCTCCTTTTGTTTATGTAACACAACGATTGCTTTCATTTCCGTAACCAATTGTAATTATAAAAGTTACAGTTCAAACTGTCAATAAATCGTCAAACTTTCTTTTTTGCGCGATGCAGAACCAAACCACTGTTTTTCCTCAATCGCTTATAGTATGATCAATATAAAAAGGAGAACGTTCATGTTCGGAAAAAAGTCTGATTTGATGTTATTCTTCGCATGGATTGTCGCGTGTGTGGCGACACTGGGCAGCCTTTTTTTAAGCGAATACCTGGGGTACGAGCCCTGCAAGCTGTGCTGGTTTCAGCGCATACTGATGTACCCTCTCACGCTCTTGCTTGGCGTTGCCTACTTTAGAGGTGATACAGGCATCCGCATCTATATCATTCCTTTGTCCGTGATCGGCGGGCTCATCTCTGCCTACCATGTGACGATTCAGCGAATCGCCGCCGCCCGCGCTGCCGCCACTCCCAGCACCTCCTGTGGCCGAGTATCCTGCGAGACGGATTATCTGAACTGGTTCGGCTTTGTTACGATTCCGATGCTGGCGCTGATTGCATTCATTCTGATTATTGCGGCCATGATGGTGATCAGCAGACAGGAAAGAAGAAGATGGTAATCCCATTAGAGAGGGGTTCTTCAGTTGTTACACATCAACACAGCTTACTTACAGTACGGAGCGACTGTCGGCATGGTGATTATGGCCGTACTTGCGATCTTTATTCGCATGAAGGCCAGCCACCGTCCCATAAATGCAAAAAAAATTATTATCCCTCCGCTTGGCATGAGTACGGGATTTTTAATGTTCATCGTAAAAGATTTCCACATTCCGCTGTGGTGGGGTGTCATTTCGTTTCTGGTGGGCTGGTTCATCTTCTCCTACCCGCTCATCCGCAGCACCAGGTTTGAGATGGTGGACGGACAGATTTTTGTTCAGCGCTCACGGGCCTTCTTCTTTATTTTGATCGGCCTGCTGGCTGTCCGCATGCTGCTGCACGAGTTCGTCCAGCAGTATATCACCATCCCACAGACGGCTTCTGTGTTCTTTACGCTGGCATTTGGCACGCTGCTGCATTGGCGTCTTTATATGTATATGCAGTACCGCAAGCTGTTCCCTGCCGGAACACCGGACAATCCGGTCAACTCATAAGTGTCGGCCCAAACGATTTAGGGGTGCCTCAGAGGTCGTTTGACCCTGAGGCACCCCTTTTGGATGTTGGAAAACGCTGTTATTGCTCTGTCAGTAGGACCGGCCCGTCAGCGGTAATCGCAAGCGTATGCTCGTATTGGGCGGATAATCCCCCGTCCAGCGTGCGTGCCGTCCAGCCGTCCTCGTCAATCTTGCAGCGGTAGGTCCCGGTATTCAGCATCGGCTCGATGGTGATGACCATGCCCTCCTTCAGACGGGTGCCGCGATGCGGAGGACCGTAGTGAGGATAATGCGGCTCTTCGTGCATACTTTGACCGATTCCGTGTGCGATGAAATCGCGCACCACGGAGAAGCCCTGCGCTTCCGCATATACTTGAATAGCGTGGGAAATATCCCCGACCCGGTTGCCAACAACAGCCTGCTCGATACCTTTGAATAATGATTCCTTCGTTACGTCAAGCAGCTTCTGCGCCTGCTCGGACACCTGTCCCACCGCATAGGACCATGCGGAGTCAGCAAGCCAGCCGTTTAAATTCACGACCATGTCGATGGTGGCAATGTCGCCTTCCTTCAGCGGAGTATGGTTAGGGAAGCCGTGGCAGATTACATCATTCACAGAACCGCAGGTTGCATACGGATAACCGTTATACCCCTTCTGCTCGGGAGTCGCCCCGTTTTTCTTCATAAACGCTTCGGCAAAAGCATCAATTTCCAGCGTCGTAATCCCGGGACGGATCATCTTTGCGATCTCCCGGTGACAGGCGGCCAGAATTTCGCCAGCCTTCTTCATATTTTCTATTTGTTCCTTCGTTTTCAAAATAATCATGGTGAGTCTCCTTACCTATGGATTAGCGCCAGTAACGCCATAACGCAAGCCGCCGGAATGCGGCTCTCTGTATACTCATTTTAATGCAGCTTATGCGGCCGATATACTACCTGCTATTGTATCGTGAAAAGAGATAAAAGGAAAACCGCCGCGGCCAAAGAATTTTCGTGACTGCATCAATCAATTTCCTAAAATTTTATTGTTACCGTTTACAAGAATTTAAATTTGTGTATATAATGATCGTGATTTGTATACCTGTATACATGTTGACAAACTTTATAACAGACAGGAGCGTGAGCGTTGTGGATTATCCGGCAGCTTGGCTGCAAGGCGCTTCACTGGGTGAAAAAATCGCCTGTGACCTCCGGCTGCAGATTATCCGGGGACACTATGCTCCAGGGACGGTTTTATCCGAGAACCAGATCGCTGCCGATTTCGGGACAAGCCGCTCCCCGGTAAGAGAAGCCATGAAGGTACTGTCTGGCGAAGGATTAATCCGTCTTGAGCGAATGGGTGCCATCGTCATTGGCATGTCGCCTGCTGACATGGAGGAACTGTTTGATGTAAGACTGCTGATCGAGCATTTCGCCGTCAAGCGTCTCGTTCGTAAAGATACCGCCCCCATCGCAGCCGTGCTGGAGCGCCTTACGGACAAGATGGAGGTCGCCTTCAAGCATTGGGATGTTGCCGAATTTTCGCTGCAGGACTTTCTGTTCCATGAAACGTTAGTGCTGGAAGCAGGCCATACGCGGATTCTGCATACGTGGAACGGCATGAGACAGCTCATCCTTACCGTGATGCTCGCCGCGACGGAACAGCGTTTCTCCATGAAGAGCACCGAGTCGGTTGTCACTATTGCCAAGCACCGGACGATTGCAACTGCTTTAATGGACAGGGACGAGGAACGGCTGGTGTCTCTCGTAGACGATCATTACAAAGACACGCGTAATGCGGTCAATGACAGCGTGCTCTCCCCTTTTCGCGGATCGGTGCTGCAGGACTGATTCCATTTGATTTCCTTGATCTGCAAAATGAAAACATATTTCCGTTTACGGAAATGTTTTCGTTAGCCAAAGTTGTCGACAAGTATACAAATTAATGATTCCAAGGAGGTTTACCTATGCAAGCACTATTCGGGCTCAGCCATAACACCAGTTTATTGATCTGGGCGCTCATCACGATCGTTCTGCTGATTTTGCTCATTGCCAAGTTTAAATGGAATCCGTTCGTTTCCCTCCTGCTCGCGGCCTTCTTCCTCGGGCTGATGAACGGCATGCCGGCGCCTGATGTGATCACCTCTGTAACGAAAGGCCTCGGAGGAACACTCGGTTCCATCGCCATCGTCATCGGTCTCGGCACGATGCTCGGGAAAATGATGGCCGAATCCGGCGGGGCGGAGCGCATTGCCACGACGCTGATCGACCGCTTTGGCGAAAAACGCGTTCATTGGGCCATGCTTCTCGTTGCCTTTATTGTCGGCATTCCTGTATTTTTCGAAGTTGGTTTAATCCTGTTGATCCCTATTCTGTTCACCGTTGCACGTAAAATGAATATGTCGCTGATTAAAATCGGGATTCCCATGCTTGCCGGTCTGTCCACGGTACATGGCCTGCTGCCGCCCCATCCTGCTCCAATGATTGCGATTGACTCGTTCCAGGCGGACATCGGACGTACCCTCGTGTACGCGCTGATTGTCGGGATCCCGACCGCGATTATCTCCGGACCGGTATTCGCCAACTGGATCAGTAAGAGAGTTCACGTGACACCAAACCCTGAGCTTGTCGACCAGTTCACCAACAAAAACGAGCGGCCGCTACCAGGCTTCGGTATTACATTGTTTACCATCCTGCTGCCGGTTATTCTGATGCTTAGCGGTTCGGTCGCCATGATTGCAGACCCTGGCCAGACCAGCGGTTTGACCATTTTCCTCGAATTTATCGGTGACGAAGTTGTAGCTTTGCTGATTGCCGCTGTCTTTTCTTTCTTCACACTGGGTTATGCCCGCGGCTTCAACAAGAATGATCTGGCCCGCTTTACCAGTGAATGCCTTGCGCCGACCGCTTCTATCATTCTGATCATCGGGGCTGGCGGGGCCTTCAAGACGGTCCTGATTGACAGTGGTGTTGGCAAAGCGATTGCGGAAATGGCTACAGGGGCGAACGTTAATGTTATCGTATTTGCGTATCTGGTGGCTGCGCTGATTCGTGTCGCCACAGGCTCGGCCACGGTTGCCATGACCACTGCAGCGGGCATTGTCGCTCCCGTGCTTGCCATGACGCCAGGCGCCAATGTGGAGCTGGTCGTGCTTGCAACCGGCGCCGGCTCGCTGATTCTGTCCCATGTCAACGACGCCGGCTTCTGGATGATTAAGGAGTTCTTCAATATGACGGTGCCGCAGACGCTCAAAACGTGGACTGTCATGGAAACGATTCTTTCCCTCGTTGCTTTCATTTTGATTATGCTGCTGAGTGTGGTAGTTTAACTAAAGGAACCATACAGCTGCGGAACAGAGAGGAGAGTCATAATGGCAAGTGTTAATCATATGATCGGTGTGGATATCGGCACAACGAGCACCAAAGCGGTATTGTTTGAAGAGAATGGTACCATCAAGGCGGAGCATAATGTCGGTTATCCCCTGAACACTCCGGTGCCGGCTGCAGCGGAGCAGGACCCGGATGACATTTTCAAGGCAGTGCTGACAACCATCCGTGAAGTTATGGCCAAGAGTGGAGTACCGCCGCAATCGGTCCTGTTCGTTTCCTTCAGCTCGGCCATGCACAGTGTACTGGCTGTCGATGAAAGTGGCGTACCGCTGACGGCATGCATGACCTGGGCAGATAACCGCAGCGCTCATTGGACCGAAGTGCTGAAACAAGAGCTGAATGGGCATGCGATCTATCTGCGTACCGGAACGCCTGTCCACCCCATGTCGCCTCTTACCAAGCTGATGTGGATTACGCGGGATCTGCCGGATATTGCGGCAAAAGCGCATAAATATATTTCCATCAAGGAGTATGTATTTGCCCGGCTGTTCCAGGAATACGTCGTGGATCACTCTATCGCCTCAGCCACGGGCATGATGAATCTGGAGAAGCTGGACTGGGATGAAGAGGCTTTGACGGTGGCCGGGGTCACCCGCCAGCAGCTATCAACGCTTGTGCCTACGACGCATATCATGAACGGCTTGAATCCGGTCTATGCCAAGGAAATGGGCCTGCTGGAATCGACACCGTTTGTCGTGGGTGCCAGTGACGGCGTACTGTCCAACCTGGGCGTCAACGCCATTAAGCCTGGGGTCGTGGCCGTCACCATCGGCACAAGCGGAGCTATCCGTACCGTGGTCGACAAGCCTGTCACCGATCCGAAGGGACGTTTCTTCTGTTACGCACTGACGGAGGATCAGTGGGTGATTGGGGGACCCGTCAATAACGGGGGGATTATTTTCCGCTGGATTCGCGACGAATTTGCCGCCTCTGAGGTCGAAACGGCCAAGCGACTCGGACTGGATCCCTACCATGTGCTGACCCAGATCGCAGAGCAGGTGCCTCCGGGCTCGGACGGGCTGCTGTTTCATCCTTACCTGTCCGGCGAACGCGCGCCGCTGTGGGACCCGAACGCACGGGGCTCCTTCTTCGGCCTGACCCTGCGGCATAAAAAGGAGCATATGATCCGGTCTGCCCTGGAAGGCGTTTTGTTCAATCTGTACACGGTCATGCTGGCCATGGAAGAGGTCATCGCCAGACCTTCCGTCATTCATGCTACAGGCGGCTTTGCCCGTTCCGAGCTGTGGCGGCAGTTAATGGCCGATATTTTCGATCAGGAGGTTATCATCCCCGAGAGCCTGGAAAGCTCCTGTCTCGGCGCCGTGATCCTTGGGCTGTACGCGCAAAAGCGAATCGACTCCCTGGACGCAGTCGGAAGCATGATCGGAACGACACATCGTCACGTGCCGGAGAAAAAGCATGTTGACGTGTACCGTGAGCTGCTGCCGATTTACATCCGGATTTCACGGAAATTTGAAGAAGAGTTCAGGATTCTGGCCGATTTCCAAAACAAAATGCTGGAAGAATAGTTGCAACCGCTGACTCAATACCAAGGAGGACAAAACGATGCTTAGGAAAATATTGGACCGCCTGCTGCATTCCGCTTCCCATTCTTCACATTCTTCCCACCGGCGCCATCACAGCAGCTCGGACATGCGGCATTACAAACGCCACTCCAGCAGTGATTACCATAAAAGGCATCACGGAGGTTATGTCGGGAAGCTGTCTTCATCTGATCTGAAATACGGACACAGCCGTCACGGACACGGACATTACAAAAACAGGCACCGCAGCTTCTCCAGCTCCTGAGTCTGGATATACCTTGAAATAGAAAGAACAGGCCCTGCAATGGCCTGTTCTTTCTATTTCAGTACAGCACTAATGTACGGGAGATAATGACCAGTAGAATAAATAAAACCAGAATGGCCCCGGCCGAGTACCCTCCGCCGTATCTGACACCATATTCTGTACTTTGCAGTTTCAATGTTCAATCCCCCTTCCTGCTAATCACTCCGTCAGTCTATAACACAGAATCATCTTATGTACACGATCATTCCGGTGTAATGGGTAGCACCCCATTGTTCTATATTTCCTTCTGCAGCAACCGGGATAACCGGCGCAGATCCTGAAGGGCTGCAGCCGAATCCTCATATCCGGGTACAAGCTGCAGCAGACGCTCCAGGAACCGGCGGGTCTCCGGGTGCAAATCCAGTTCCTCCTGCCACCCGGAAGGCTCCTGGCCGGGGGCCGGGTCGTAAGCGGAATACAGCATAAACAACATAAAATGCCCGATATCATACAGGTCGCTGTACATTCGGGCGTCCCGCCGCTGCGGATCGCGCATTTGCATCATGGAGCCGGGGAACACCTCCTGCGGGTCCTCCCCCATGGCGAGAGCCAGTCCGAAATCGATCAGACAGGGCTCCCCAGCCCGTTGAATCACATTCGGGATGCGAATATCCATATGAACGAAGCCCTGCTCATGTACATAGCGGACCCGCTTCAGCAGCTCCAGCGTGTACAGGACACACTCCGTTTCCGTGAACCTTTGTTCTTGCCCAAAAATCAAATCCTCAAGCGTGCTTCCCTCTATATATTCGGATACCAAATATGCCTTGTTCCGTCCCAGCTCAATCCACTCGATATACCGGGGAATGCAGCGATGGCTCAACTGCTGTAACATATCCGCCTCCCGCCGCAGCAGCTTGACGGCACGGGCTCGCTTGCTTGGCTTGGCCTGTTTGACGGCTGCGCTCAGGCCGGTCTCCTTGTCCGTGCACAGATAGGTAAGCCCATAGCTGCCAATCCCGAGAAGTCTGACCACCTTGTATCTGCCGCCGATTACTTCACCAGGCTGATGCGGATAATCCATCCAGGCTTCACGTACTCTGCGTAAATATGCCAGCAACACCTTTCCTCCTTGGACAGACGGGCTTCAGGCCCGCCATCACAGCCCATTATATCATGGACAGACCGCAGGGAAAGCGAGTGCCATTAGTGAGTGCCATTAGTGAGTGTCATTAGTGAGTGCCGTTAGCGAGTGCCATTAGTGAGTGCCATTAGTGGACACCAGCAGTAGGGGCCATAGTGAAGGTCATTATGCCTCTCTGCTCTTTCGCGGAAGCAGGCCGAAAATGCTGAACAGCGGACTCCGTGCCTTCTTCCTGCGTCCCTGGTAGCTGCGCAGATTCGTAATAAGCTGCCGGTCCCTTTCCTCCTCCGTTTTCTCCTTGATCCAGCGCCGCTGCTCCTCCAGCTGGGCTGACAGGTCGCTATGCGTCTCCAGCAGCTTTTCCTGCTGCTCTTCCAGCTCGGCAATGCGGCGGTGAAGCTCCTCCCATTGCAAAGGAGCGTCTATCCGCTCCAGATCGGAAGCGACTTCCTCAACCGCAACCGAAGGATGCACCGGTTCATGAGACGGCTCCGGCTTTTGCAGCACGGAAGCTGCCGTAACCTCTTCCACCAGCGCCATGAGATCAGGCGATGCCTCCTTCGGGAACGGCAAAGGCTCCTCCTGGTGTCTGAGTTCGGTCAAAACATTCTCAACCGCTTCCGCCATCGTCATGTTATTTTCCCGCATCAGGGACTTCAGATGACGAAAGCTTTCGATGTCCTGCTCTGTATATATTCTGGATTGGTTGACCGCCCGCTCGAAGACATAACCCTTCTCCTCCAAAGCTGCGGCATATTTCCGCAAGGTGCTTGCGCCGACCCCCAATGTTTTGGCAATTTCCGTTGTGACTCCAGTTTCTTGCATACGCCATACCTCCTGTAATTTGAATTAAACAGGGCGACATTCCAGCATGACGGTCGCACAGCCCTGGTGGCTTGCCCCGCCCTTTTCTCATGCTTTTCCATTTCGTCGGCTACACATAAAATTCCTTTGACGTAAATATTCTATTATTGCGGATTGCTGAGAGCTTTTGTCGGGATGGCTGCCGGCCTTGAAGGGCTTGGCCTGAATCAGATTTACCGGCTATGGCGCTATGTATATGTGAATTTTTCGTTAAACAAATTGCAGGAAATCTGTCTTATTCATGAATAAACCGTCTATTCGTTTCCAGGGACAAGCAAAATATGTAATGTTATGTAACGCAAATTTCCGCTTGCGCATATTTTATGGTATCACTTTATGGAGCGAGACAGGGGGAATCCATGATGAGAGCAACATCAAGGAAGGTAGCGGTGGTGGGGGCCGGCATGGTTGGTTCAGGCTGCGCTTACTCCATGGTCAATCAGTCGATTTGCGATGAAATCATGATCGTAGACCGAAATGATGACCGTGCGATCGCACAGGCGCTCGACCTGTCGCATTGCATGGATTTTACACATACAAGAACAAAGGTATATCCGGGCACCTATGCGGACTGCCGCGGCATGGATGTCATCATCCTCACCGCCGGAGCCAATCCCAAACCTGGAGAGTCCCGTCTTAGCGTGGTAGAGGCGGCCGCTTCGATCACGCGTAGCATCGTCACCCCCATTATGGCTTCAGGCTTTGACGGCATATTTGTGATCGCCGCCAACCCGGTCGATATCGTGACTTACCTGGTCAGGGATATTTCGGGCCTGCCCCGCGCCAAGGTAATCGGAACAGGCACCTCCATCGATTCCTCCAGATTGAAGACGCTGCTGTCCGGAGTTTTCAACGTTGATCCGCGCAGCGTTCACGGTTACGCGCTTGGTGAACACGGAGAATCCCAGTTTGTCGCCTGGTCCCACGTCACCATTGGCGGCAAACCGCTGCTCCACATTCTGCGCCAGCACCGGGAACGCTTCAGCCATGTCGATCTGGACGATATCGCCCGCAAGACGAAGGATGCAGGCTGGGAGATTTTCACCCGCAAAGGTTTCACCCAATTCGGTATCGGCAACGCCCTCGCCTATATTACCCGCAGCATTCTGAACGATGACGGCAAAATTATAGCCATATCTGCCGTGCTTGACGGCGAATACGGCCAACGTGATGTATGCACAGGTGTTCCGGCGATTATAGGCAGCAAGGGCATCCAGGAAGTAATCGAGCTGGAACTGACGCCTGAGGAGCAGGCCAAATTCGATCACTCCTGCCGGATTATTTCAGAGCATATCCGAGCATATCCGAGCAGTTAAAACAATTTGACATTCCCAAAGTATCATTTAATCCATGTTAGAATACAACTAATATTAGGTTACAGCTAGATAGGGGAAATACTATTCAGCCCATACTGACCAGTCAAGCCGCCAGCCGATCGTGGCAAGACATGTGATACTCGCTTTTCAGGGGCTTTGCACGATTATCCCGTTGGATCAGGTACAGAAAAACAGAAAACCGGGAACCAAAAATATACTTTAGGCACGCTAAAGCAAATAACGGAGCAAATCAGGCACGAAAATGCCTGTGGTTACGCTATTCAGGACCCTCGAATGGGTCTATTATTTTTTGGATTGTGCCTTATGGAGAAGCAGATCGGTTCGAGGTCATGAGACGTTCTTAGGAGAAAGCAGAGCGTTTAGGTGATGTGAAACCGACCGAGAGAGAAGGAGGGAGAAGGAAGGAGCGGAGCAAGGCACCGAAAAAATAAAAAGACCCTGATCCTCGTTGCCGCTTGAACTCGAATTTTTCCGGTTTCCTCGTTCATACTAACCACACTAGCCCACACCGATCAAGCGACGCACCTTATGCTCACCTTTCCTCGTTTAAGTACTGCAATTAGGTTCAAGTACTGCAATTAGGCCGCAGCCGCAAGAGGCTGATCCGTTTGGCGCGCGATCAGCCGACGGTAGGTAATCGCCGGAATCGCCACACCGATGTATAGTAACTTCTTCCACATTGTTCCTTCCGCTTCGGACAGGCGCAGTCGGCGGCGTCCGGTGTACTCGTTGAGATACACCTGCAGATGCTTCGGACCCAAGGCTACATACGTACTTTTCAGCGATGTCCACGCCTCTCTCACCACTTTCCGCAAGGGTCTATATAGCCGATACGCTTGAGGGAACGATTGTACCGCCGATGCACGAACATCTACCTGTTCGTAGATGAACACAGCGAGTTCGTGACGATTCGCTCCGTACCCATCTCCCCTCATCTGCGGCACCAGGCGGATTTTGACCTGCTCCGGCTCGCCCGACTCCGTGACCGTGCACCCGGCTACGACTACCGAAGCATGCGGATGAGGAAACTGAGGCCGGGACGGATTACACCCATACAGGTCGCTGTTCACCTTCACGTCTCCGCAGAGCAGCTCCCGGGCGTCGAACTCTCCGATGGCATGGCGTATTTTGTGTAGCACAGTCCAAGCAGTCTTGTAGGTGACCTGGATCACCTGGCTCAGCCGCATCGCTGAGATACCGTCGGGCAGCAGGAACAACTCCAGCGCCTGGAACCACTTGGTCAGGGGGAGATGCGTTCGTTCAAACATCGTGCCCACCAAAGCCGACGTTTGATGCGCACACCTGGCGCACTCGAACAAAGGGACACGTCGGGAAGTCAGGCGACTGCAGCGGGTATGGGCGCAGCGTGGACAGACGAAGCCATTCGGCCACTTCATCGCGATCAATGCCTCCATGCAGGCCTGCTCGTTGTGATAACGATGGCTAAAAGGTTGAAGTTCCGTTTCCGCTTGGACTTCCATGTCTGCTCGCCCCCAAATTCATAATTCATAATTCACGAACATAAGTTCTTTTTTTCATTATACCAAACATTTGTTCTCGTTTCAAGTTGAACATCCCACTTGAGCTGCCTCTTTTTTCTTATCTCTTTTCTCGTTTCTCTTTATTCCTTCCCCTTGGCCCCCAACCCACAACACCCCCGCATTCTGATCAAAAGGGATAATCGTGCAAAGCTGCATGGAAAGGCATCAGGCATCAGACACCACACACCACACACTACACACTACACACCAGGCACCACCCTATAGACACCCACCTCACTCTGGCTACTAGACTCTGAAGGGGGCGAATCCTCTTCTTGCAAGAAAGCTAGAAAAAAGTTATCTGCCTTGATTCAGCGTCAACCCCAGCAGTAGATCTCCGTTTTACCCCGTTATATCAGAGCCTGTTTGCTGACTTTTGAGTTAACGTTGAAGTAGTGAATTTTTATACTGTATCAATTGAGTATAATATGAGTTTTTATTAATACTTAGACTTGCTTTTCCACCTTCAATATCCTTTTTATCGTAATAAACCTGTGAAATTAAAGAAAGTAAATTTTGTATATTTTTCATTATATCCCTATATTCTTCCTCATCCTTCTGTGAAAAAGAATCTGTTGATTTATAGTTTTGACTCATTCCATTTATCTTTTCAATATAGTGCTTTGCAATAGACTCTAAAATATCCGTATTTGTGCTGGTATCTACTACTCTGGAATAAGCTTGCACCATAGAAAGCTTAATTTGGGCATTCTCTAACTTTTCTTGGGTTAGCATATTAGAAGAAGAAATATTGGTGTAATTATGCCAGATTTCATACAGTGAGTTTCCTGCCAAGCTCTCCAGCTTCATTTGCATTCCATGTTCAACTTTCTTCTGGTTGTTATACAAAATAAAAGTGGCTGCCAAAATAACGGCAACTATAAGACCCACGCTCAACTTTGTTAACTTCATTTTTGTTTCCTCCTGGATTTGTAAAAACCTGAGTTTCCCATTGTATAGACAACGAATAGAAGGAAAATGTTTCATTATACAGGCCGATTGATTAACCATAAAGTATCAGATAAAAAGCCGCACACCCGGTATGATCTTAAATATAAAGCATCGTTCCTGATTAAAAGCATGAAAGCGCCGGAACACTAACCTTACCACTTGAAGGGGGAATGGATGTTGCTGCTTGAAGCCGTATATCATCAACCGAAACGGAACTGGGCCTTCGGTTATGATGAGGAGACCGTCTACTTGCGTCTGCGGGCGAAAAAGAACGACCTTACTGCCGCCCATGCCCTGGCCGGAGACAAATATGACTGGGAGCGGACCCGTGAGGTGATCCCCATGTACAAGCTCGCCAGTGACGACAGATTTGACTATTACGAATGCCGGGTTAAACCCCGTTTTCGTCGTTTACGGTACGGCTTTATGCTAGAAGACGGGGACGAGCGGGTTTGGATGAATGAGAACGAATTTGTGACAGAGGAGCCGCAAAATCCCGAGCGGATGTTTCAGTATCCGTTCCTCAATCCGATTGATATTTTAAAACCTCCCGCCTGGGTCAAGGATGCTGTGTTTTATCAGATATTCCCGGAACGCTTCGCGAACGGGGACCCGTCGAACGACCCGGAAGGGACGGAGCCGTGGGGAGGTGAGCCGCGCAGGGACAACTTTTTTGGGGGAGACCTGCAGGGCGTGATCGATCACCTGGACTATCTGAACGAGCTGGGGATTAGCGCCATTTACTTTACCCCTGTCTTTCTGGCAACTACCAACCACAAATACGATACGGAGGATTATATGAAGGTGGATCCCCATTTCGGGGACCTGGAGACGCTCAAAAGTTTGGTGAACGAGTGCCATCGCCGTGGTATCCGCGTGCTGTTCGATGCAGTCTTTAATCATTCGGGACGTACTTTTGCCCCTTTCGTGGATGTACTGGAGAAGGGAGAGAAATCGGCGTATAAAGACTGGTTCCATGTCCGCCAGTTTCCGCTGCGGGTCGTGGATGGAGTGCCAACGTACGATACCTTTTCCTTCGAGCCGATGATGCCCAAGCTGAACACGGAGCATCCTGAGGTCAAAAAATATTTGCTGGGCGCAGCGGAATACTGGACCCGCGCAATCGGCATCGACGGCTGGCGGCTGGATGTGGCGGATGAGGTGGATCATGCCTTCTGGCGTGAATTCCGGAAAACGGTCAAGGCCGCCAATCCGGAGGCTTATATTCTTGGAGAGATGTGGAATGAATCCTCCGAATGGCTGCAGGGCGACCAGTTTGATGCGACCATGAACTATCCGTTCACCTATGCGGTCCATGACTTTTTTATCAAGCAGGAGCTGGATGCCGAAGGTTTTGCCTTCCGGATCGGCAAGCAGATTGCCCGCTACCCCAAGCAAGCGACGGAAGTGGCGTTCAATCTGCTGGACAGCCACGATACCCCCCGTATTCTGACCCTCGCCGGAGGGGACAAGCGGAAGATGCGCCTGGCTGTGATCTTCCAGTTCACCTACATCGGCACCCCGTGCATTTATTACGGGGATGAGATCGGTCTGGACGGCGGGCCTGATCCGGGCTGCCGCAAATGTATGGAATGGAATGAGGCGAAGCAGGACCGCGAATTGCTGCATTTCTACCAGGAGCTGATTGAGCTGCACCGGTCCCACCCTGCCCTGAGAGCAGATGGCGCCATCACGTTCCTCTCCGCCGAGGCCGACGGTTCAGCCATCGCCTATGAGCGCCGCGGCGCGGATGAAGTGCTTATCGTGCTCCTGAACAGGGATACGAAACCACAATCCATCTCCTGCCCTGTCCGTGAATCCGGCTGGCAGCTCCTGTTTGGTCAATGCAGTTGGACAACCTTGGACGGTGTGCTGAACGCCAGGCTTCCCGGGTACGGGTATGCCGTGCTGCACGCGCCTCTCTCGTAAAACCATTGGTATTGGATACACAAAAAAGTGGATGTCCCGAGCCCATACCACCATATGGGGGACATCCACTTTCTCTGTTCAAGTTAATGCTTGCGGAGGACGCTGCAAAAACAGCCGCTCGAACAACTGCCGGGTAGAGGGCTCGGGAAGGATGCCCAGATCGTCTTCCAGCAGCTTGGTAAAGCTGCTGTAATGCTCCGCCGCCGCTTTGTCATCCTCCATGCGGGCATACAGCTCCAGCAGCTGGCAGCAAACCTCCTCCGAATAGGGCTCCTTGTGCTGCAGGGCCAACAGCCGCTCGGCCGCCAGCCGCAAGTGGCCTGCGCGCATTTCATCTGCTGCTGCGTCCGTTACGCCTTTTATATACTTCCTGCGCAGCTTCTCCCTCCTGGAGTAGGCCCAGGGATAATCATGCTCTTCCAAATAGTTACCACGGTACAGGCCCAGAACCTGATCCAGCCGGGCCGCGTCCGGCTGCCCGGACACGTAAATTTCCGTCATGCCCCGTTCGAATTCCTCCACATCGGTCGTACATCCGCCGAGGATAAGCCTGTACCTGTCCAGACTGAATTCCAGCCTGGTGCCGTACACCCATTCCTTGATCGCCTTGCGGATTTGATATATCGAGGTATGCAAATGGACCACAGCTTTTTCAGGCATGTAATCAGGCCACAGCACATTCAGCAGCTCCTGCTTGCTGATCCACTCTCGTCCGTTTTGCAGCAGATAGGCAAACAGCTCCTGGGATTTCAGCGTCCGCCATTTAAAATGTGCGCCATCTGTATGGCCGATAACACTGTCTGTAATCTCAAGCCTTTGAAAACAGAGCACATTGGGTTCCTTGACGGGGGCAGGATCTTTGCTTTCTTTGGCCTTCCCGGCGATCCGGTCGATCGTTTTGGACAAACGCTGGGGATGCACCGGCTTCAGCAAATAATCCAGCGCCTGCAGCTCAAACGCTTCAATGGCATATTCCGAATAGGCAGTCACGAACACCACATGAGTGTCGATGTCCAGCTGTTGAATGAGTTCAGCAGCCTCCAGTCCGCTAATCTCGGGCATGCCGATATCCAGAAATACGATGTCCGCCCGTTCGGATGCCAAATATTCCAATGCCGCCGTGGCGGAATTGAACATTCCCGCCGCCTCGACACGTCCGTCCGCGCGCAGCAGCCTTTCCAATTGGATTAAAGCCGATCTCTCATCATCAACCAGAATGGCCTTCATCATGTTAGCGTCCCCACCTTTTGCATAATCAAGCAGTCTCGTTTGTAAGTGAAGTTTCCAGTGCCTGGCATCAGGCAGGCGGATGATACGGAATCTGAAAGCTCACGATCGTTCCGTCATCAGGTCCGCTGCTGATCTGCAGACCGCTTCCGTAGAGGGAAACGAGCCTGCGATGAATATTCCGCAGTCCCACCCCGCCCGCTTCCCCGGTATTGGACAGAATCTGCTCCACTTGATCGTGCGGCATCCCCACTCCGTTATCTTCGACGACGACAAGTATGCCTTTCTCCCGGGTACGTATCGAAATTTTGATCATTCCGCCGTTCGCACGCTGCATAATTCCGTGACGTATTGCGTTCTCTACGATAGGTTGAATGGATAAAGGAGGAATTAAAGACTTGGCCTGTTCCGCGATATCAAATTCAACCTGAAGCCGTTCCTCGAAGCGGGCGCGCTCCAGCAACAGGTAAGAGCGCACCAGCTCCAGCTCTTTATGCAGCGGCACCGTCTGATCGCGATTGTGAAAATCAAAGCTGCTGCGCAGATATTGGCTGAGCTCCATCAGCAATACGATAGCCCGCTCCGGATTCTCCGCACATTGGGCGATAATGACATTCAGCGCATTGAACAGAAAATGCGGCTTGATCTGTGCCTGCAGAAAAGCCATCTCCGAACGAATCGCCTCCTGGGTCGATTCCCGCAAATTCAGCAGGGTACGCACACGTGCGCGCAATTCTTCGGCATTCACCGGTTTGCGCAAAAAGTCATTCGCTTCCGCCTGCAGGCCTGCATGAATGTCGCCGGGGAGGTTGCGGGCGGTAAGCAGGAGCACAGGCAGCTCAGCCATCGAGAACCTTTTGCGGATTTCCCGGCACAAATCCAGTCCCGACACGCCCGGCATCATCCAATCCGTAATGACCAGATCGATATGCTCGCTGCCGATGTGCTGCAGCGCTGACTGGGCATCCCGGACAGCTATAACCCTGCTTTCCTCTGATTCCAGCAGGCTTGTCAGCACATGCAAATTCACGCTGTCATCATCGACGGCCAGAATCGTATATTTACTTTTGGCGCCGAAGCGTGCAGTTCTCTCCGCACCATTCCTTCCCTCCGGCAGGGACTCTTGCTCTCTTGTAGCCGGTTCATGAGCTAAAATGGCATGTTCTGTGGCAAAAATGGCATGTTCTGCGGCAGCCGGGAGCGTAAAAGTGAACACAGCGCCTGCTCCGAGCCGGGACTCAACCCAGATGCGCCCGCCATGAAGCTCGATCAGCTGCTTCGTCACGCTCAGTCCAAGGCCGGTTCCGTTGACAGACATGTTCTCCGTGTGCTCTCCTCGTTTAAAGGACTCAAAAATAGCTTCATGAAGCTCCGGCGGGATGCCGATGCCTGTATCCTCCACCTTGATTTCAAGGCTCCCGCCGCGAACGGCTGCGGACACCTTGATCTGCCCGCGCTCTGTAAACTTGACCGCATTACCAAGCAAATTGTAAAGCACCTGCATAAGCCTGTCCTCATCGGCCAGCACGTAAGGCAGAGGGTCCGGCAGCTCAGTTACAAATCGGACCTCCTTGGTGCCGGCAGTATGCCCCAGCACTTCCAGCACGGATTGCACCGCCGCCTTCAGGTTTACAGGAGTAGGATGAATGACGAGCCTGCCATTCTTCAAATTGGAGAAATCCAGAATATCATTAATCAGAAAAGACAACCGTTTCCCCACAGACACGATCAGCTGCAAATTACGCTGCTGTTCTTCATTTTCCTGGCCGTCCCTCCGGTCAATCATGCCTTGTGCAATATTAATCATGCCATGCAGCGGGGTGCGCAGCTCATGCGACGTATGGGCCAGAAATTCATCCTTCAATCCATCAAGCGTCAGCAGACGCTGCGACAGCAGCTCGACCTCCGCGAAGGTGACGGCGAACCGTTTGGCCAGCAGCAAAGCCTGTGAAAAAATAAAGATCAGCGTTTCAAAGGATACCACGCCCCGCATATCGATCCATCCAAGCAAATAAGCAATGCATAGAAGAACCACCATCATAATGCTCAATATGGCCAGTGCCATTAATGTAGTGTCCTGTTTGCTTTTGCTAAACCCTTTAATCAGGACATATACCACGTACCCTACCCAGCACACATGATAAATAAGCAGCAGCGCCTCCGCACGGGACATCAGCACCATCGGCACCAAGGGAACCAGAACAGTCCATACGATGGTTGCCGCCGTCGAAAGACTAAGAATCCTCGGATTCACAATTCCGGATGAATATACATTTACATAACGAACCAAAAAGAAAAATGCGAGCACGGAGGACACCCACTGAGTGCTGACAACCCATTCGTACTGCATTCCGGGAATGGCCCCGATCAGCTTTTCTCCCTGGCTCAACACGTACAGCAGCGTTGCAAAGCAGAAGCAGCCCATATAAAAGAGTGAGGGCTCCCTTGTGCGAAATCTGTAAAGCAGCAGAAAAAATACGGAAGGAATAAAGAAGCCTGCCCCCAGAATCAGGTCAGTGGCCAGACTGATGTCCCGCGCGTTGCGGATGGAGGCATACTCGCCGAACATGATTGGTTTGACGATTCCACCTGAATAGTAATGATAATTGGATACGTGAATCATCACTTCAACCGTTGATCCGGTCACCCTGAAATACCCGTTATAAGGCCTGTTGGCCGGAACAGAGGACTGATCATTCTCTCCTGGTATGCCTCTGCTTCCCACTTTGGCGCCATTGATATAAATACTGCTCGCCGTCCGGATATTGATTATACGTATGCCGAAGAGCTCATTGGCCTGCTCCGGAATCCGGATCAGCAGTCGGTAGGTTCCGTATCCTGTACCGCTGTTCGCGGGCATATATGGATTCCAGGTATTCGGAACACTGGCATAGCTGTGCGGGTGTTTTGGTCCGTCCATGCTCCAGGTGCCGGGATTCAGAAATTGTCCGGGGTAAAACTCCCATTCGCCATTGAGTCCCACAGCTCCGTTTACATCGAAATCCCAGTCGCTCAAATCCAGAACGCCTTGATAGGCAAGACACTGTTCTTCATCTGAGACTGATTTGTTGAAAAGATAATAAGCAGGAAAGACTACGGTTAATAAAAAGAAGCCTGACAGGATGATCCACTGTTTTCTCATAGCCCCCATGCCCTTCATTGTAAATATGTCACTTAATAAAGAGACCCGGTCCTCCCGACCAGGCCTCTCCTGCATTGATTATACCGTTATAAACTCCAAGATCAAATCCAGGCTGCCAGTTCACATAAATTATCCAGCATCTGAAAATGCTAACAAGAGACGGAACCACTGCAGGCTCCGGAAGTTTGGAAATAGGGGGATATGGAATGCCGCGTCTATTGAAGCTGATTTTGTGTATAACACTTGCCTTTATGATCGAAGCCGCCGTTTCTGAAACTGTGCCTGTTATGGCCTCTTCTGTTCAGCCTTATCATTTCGGGTTTAAGAAAAGCAAAAATGGAGAGCTGCCGTCCATTGCCCAGGAAGGCTTTATGAATATCCTGCAGGCGAATGAAGCGATTTTTCTGGGGGACACGGAGCAGAAGGAGCTGTATCTGACCTTCGATAACGGCTATGAGAACGGATATACGGGAAAGGTGCTTGATGTGCTGAAGGCCAAGAAGGTGCCAGCCGCATTTTTCGTTACCGGGCATTTTGTGCAGGACCAGCCTGAGCTGCTGCGCCGTATGGGTGAAGAAGGTCATATCATCGGCAATCACTCCTGGAGCCATCCTGATATGACGACACTATCGCCGGAACAAATCCGCACAGAGCTGGACAAGGTGCGCGAAGCGGTCGCAGGTGTCACCGGCCAGCAGGCGATGAGCTTTGTAAGACCTCCGCGCGGCATATTCAGCGGCAGGGTACTGGAGACGTGCAAGCAGCTTGGATACACCAACGTGTTCTGGTCCGCCGCCTACCGGGACTGGGAAACAGACAGGCAGCAGGGCGCCACACATGCCTATCAGCAAGTCATGTCACAACTGCACCCCGGAGCAGTCATTTTGCTGCACTCGGTATCCAGAGACAATGCCGAAGCCCTCTCCTCCATCATTGATGATGCGCGCAAGCAAGGGTACAGCTTCAAAAGTCTGAATGATTTGAACGTAAAAATTTACCGTTAGCCTGCTTTTGTTCTGCTTTGCACAGGATTAATGCAACAACCTGCCGGTTCGTTCCGTCTGGAAGAAAAAGGGGGGTGATCTTGTGAGCAACGTTTTGCACAAGCCGCTTTTGCTCCTGTTGATGGCGGCGGTGCTTTTAAGTGTGCTGTTGGTCGCCAAACCAACGGTCGTGTATGCATGCTCCTGTGCGGAGCCGCCGCCTCCAAATGAAGCCAAAGCGCAAAGCGCGGCTGTGTTTAGCGGAAAAGCCTTATCTGTCAAGCAGAAGATAGCTCCCATCTTGTCAACGGATGATCCGGTCAAAGTCACCTTTCAGGTGGATCGGTTGTGGAAGGGCAAGGTAAGCAGCACCACCGTCATCACCACAGCCATGTCATCCGCAAGCTGCGGATATGAGTTCACAGAGGGGCAGGATTATCTTGTCTATGCCCGCTATGACCAGGAATCCGGCGTGCTGCACACCACCTTATGCGACCGTACGGCCCTTTTATCCGAGGCTGCGGGCGATTTGCAGGAGCTTGGTCCCTCAACGGCATCCGCCACACGAGAGAATGCAGCATCCCCGCTGCCAGAGTATTCCGCTCCCTCTGCACCTCATAAATCGTACACCGCCCAATGGGCTGTCTCGGGATTGATCGCCATCGTAATCTTAACGGCTGTTTGCCTGTACAGAATAAGAGCTCCGCGTAATTAACACGTAATTTTGTTAACTCAAAGGGGATTCGCCCCCTCAGAGTCTAGTAGCCAGAGTGAGGTGGGGGGCTATAGGGTGTGGTGTGTGGTGTGTGGTGCCCGGTGCCTGGTGCCCGGTGCCTGGTGCCCGGTGCCTAATGCCTTTCCATACAGCTTTGCACGATTATCCCTTTTGATCAGAATGCGGGGGTGTTGAGGGTTGGGGGGCTAGGGGAAGGAATAAAGAGAAAAGAGAAAAGAGAAAAGAGAAAAAAGAAAAAAGAAAAAAGAAGAAAAAAAGAAGCAGCTCAAGTGGGATGTTTGGCTTGAAATAGGAACATACGTTTGGTATAATGAGAAAAAGAACTTATGTTCGTGGATTATGGATTGAGGACCAGGGTCTTTTTATTTTTTCGGTGCCTTGCTCCGCTCCCTTCCTTCTCTCTCGGTCGGTTTCACATCACCTAAACCTCTGCTTTCTCCGAAGAACGTCTGATGCCTCGAATCGATCTGCTTCTCCATAAGGCACGATCCAACAAATAATAGACTTATTCAATGGTCTTGGATAGCGTAACAACAGGCATTTTCGTGCCTGATTTACCGTTATTTTCTTTAACATGCCTAAAGTGTATTTTTTTCGGCTCCCGGTTTTCTGTTTTTCTGTACCTGATCCAACGGGATAATCGTGCAAAGCTCCTGAAAAGCGAGTATCACATGTCTTGCCACGATCGGCTGGCGGCTTGACTGTCAAGTTAATTGTTAAGAATTTTTTTTTCGAAAAAGGATGGGAGGAATCAGAATGACGTGCAAACAGGAGAATCTGACAAGCGAAACGACCATCGTACCCGGAAATATCAATATCGACGTGGCTGCGGCCACGCCGGGTGGCAAACGCAGGCTGATGCTGAGCGACAATCCCGAAACGCTAAAGCCTGAAAGTGTGCCCGGCCAGGATGGCACGCTGTGGCATGATGTGGTGCGGTCGGATGAGAAGACGGTAAAACACCGCGTTTTCGGCTGGCACTACAACAAGACGGGCGGACCCGTCAAAATCGGCGTAACGGTAGAGAATAAATCCGCGGAACGGCTGGAGCTCCGCCACATCGAACGCGAGCTGCGTATTGTACCGGAGGACGGCGACTGGATTATCGATGTCGGCCAAAGCATCGCCAAATCCTGTCTGGCAGGAACGATGGAGCGCATCAGACCCGCAGACAAGCATAAATTTGGCTGCGGGGTTGCATTGATTGAGGAATTCGAAGCCGCCGAAGGTGATCTGGCCGGATTTGTCTATGATTTTACAGTGGAATATGCTGAAGGGCACGGCCTGCTGGATTACGAGGTGCGCACGGTAGTCAGCAAGGACACTTCCGCCGACCTGCGGCTGATCACCTCGGCGCCCCTGCCGCTTATGCCTCCGCCGCAGGCCCATCCACGCGGAAGCTGGGCCTTCAGTGAGACGGATGCCCTAATGCCGGAGTATACCGTCGGCACCAGCGCGAACTACCGCGCCTGCGCAGCCCGGCGGCTCGACGGGTCCGTGCCTGCCGATACTCTGTTCACGGCGGCCAGCAGCGAGCTGCAGCCGGCACTCGATAACCCGGGGCAGTTCGGAGTCATCTATAATGTTACCATCCCGGTTGTCAACAACTCGGACGGGGAGCGGGTGATCCGCATACACGCCAACCCACGCGGCGGCGCATTCGCCGGTTCAGTGAAAATCGACGGCAAGGTCTACGGCATTCCCCTCATGGAGACGAATACGGAAGTATGCCAACTGGCCGAAATCTCTGTATCGCCAGGAGCCTCCTCCTATTCGTTCAGCTTCATGGTGGCAGGCAGCGCAAGCACGCCTCTGGGCATCTATGTCACCACACTCAAGTAGAGACAGCGAAACGGGAAATTAACCAGGCTCTCAAGAATTATTAAAGAGGGCCTTTTTGTGCGTCCAAAGAAACAGATTCACATCCACAGACGAAATGATCAACCTACCCCATGCCGCTGACTGGCCTTTCCTCAGGCTTGCCGAACAAATAACCCTGGGCGAGCGAGACACCTGCTTGCCGGCAAAATTCAAAATCCTCCCACTGCTCAATCCCTTCAGCAAGCACCTGACCTGCAAAACGCCCGGCCGATTCGACAATCTGGCTAATTTGGCGCTGCTTATCCGCATCCTTGTGGCAGCCGTCGACAATACCACGGTCAATTTTGACGTAATCAGGCTGGAGCCTGTTCATGACTTCAAGCGTAGAATAACCTGCACCGAGATCGTCCAGGGCAACAGACATTCCCCGGCTGCGGTATTCATCGAAAATATGCTGAATCTCTCTCATGTCATCAATTCGCTCCGTCTCCACCACTTCAAATACAAAGTCCTCCGGATTCAGCGCCAGTTGGTCAATCGTATCGAACGTACGGCTCAGGCAATATTGTGAATCATGGATCGATGAAGGCAGAAAATTAATGAATCTCTTGATGCCCCTGGGCAGCCAGCGTGCGCTCGTTTCCACGGCCGAGATCCGGGCGGCATTGTCAAGAAAAGAGAGAAGACCTGTTTTGCGGGCAACTTCAAATAGCTCTAAAGGCGAAAATGGCCTGACACCCGCCAGCGGACGCAGTAAAAATTCATATCCGATGATCCGGGTGTCCAGATTCACAATCGGCTGCATATAACTTGCAAAGCAGCGCTCTAAAATGACATGCACCAGTTCGCTGTACTCTATTCGGGATTTTACGATGTCCTGCGGCATCCAGGAACCGTGCAGACCAATATCCACCGCTCCGGACACCTGTACAAGCACATCGCCTGGCCCATCCTTATCTGTTATTGCAAGCAGCTTCAGGAGCTCCAGTAACTCTTCCCTGTTTGTATATCTTAGCTGTGCTGTATTATCCGGCAAAACTTCCATTTTGTTAAAAATAGGACCGAGCACTTCTACGAGCGATGGGACAACTGGGCGGAATCTTAGTAACCCTTGATCGTCGGAAGGCAGTATACCGCTGCAGCTGCTGCAATTCATTAAACAATCCCTCCGGAACATTTTTCCTGTATTCCGCTTTATTATAGCACGCAAAATAGAGCAAAAGAACTAGTTTATTGGTTTAATTCGCCAAAATTCGAGCTTTTCCAATCTGTTTTCATTTATTCATACTTATTTATTTGTATTATATTCAATTCATTCCCAAATTCCTTAGTCTATTGACACTATTCGCTTTAGTTTTGTTCGACAAAAAAGCCGGCATGGGGCGCCGGCTTCTCTGACAGGCCTATATTATGGAATCTGAATCGTCTGGCCGATCTGCAGACGGTGCACATTCCGGATTCCGTTCAGCTTCGCGATTTCTTCCCAGCTTACTCCGAACTTCAGGCCGATTCTGTACAGGTTATCACCCTTTTGGATCGTATAGGTCGATCCGGATGGCGGCGCTGGCGATGTTACTGGAGCAGGCTTGGCGGGAGCAGCCGGTACAGATGCTGACGGCGTTTCCGGTTTTACCGGAGCTGCAGGCGTTTCTGCCGATTCCTCGGAAGGTGCGGACGACAGCAGCTTGTATTTGGCGAACCCGTTCTCTCCGGCTCCTGCATAGGTGACGCTTGAGGTATCGGAAGCCAAGGCCTGGGCGTCAGGCGAAGACACGAAGGTCACTTCCGCATTCCCGAATGGTGCGATGGACCAGTTGCCGTCAGCCGCCGGGTTAATGCTGCCATTTTCGCTGATATAATCAATGATGACCTGACGGCTTTCATCCGGTGCGGCAAGGACGATACGCTGTCCGTCCGGGTTGGCCAGCTTGGAAGAAGAAGCCCGGTAGTTGTTGGTAGCGACGATGAACTCCTGCTCGGGATTGATCGGCTTGCCATCATAGCTCAGATTTTTAATCCGGTTCGCGGAAGCATTCGCCACGTTTCCTTTGCCGTCATACTTCGCCGGTTCGGTTACATCAATCTGGTAGGTTAACCCGTCAATGACATCAAAGTTATACGTCGGAAAATCGTTATTAACCAGCGGCTGTTCACCGCTTTGTCCCGGATGAATCTGATTGAACTGCCCTGCCGACCATTCCAGCCACTCTTTTACTTCGGCTCCAGTAAGCTTCACGGCATAGACCGTGTTCGGATAGACATAGAGATCAGCGACGTTCTTGATCGCGATGGTGCCTTCCGGAATGTTGGTGTAATAGGAGGCTCCGGAACGCCCGCCTGCTTTGAAAGGCGCTCCTGCAGACAACACCGGCAAGCCCTCGTACTCGGTTCCGGCAAGCTTTTGCTCCACATACCATTTCTGTGCATTGGTTACGATTTGAATGGAAGGGTCATCCTGAACCAGCGCAAAGTAGCTGTTGATCGGGGCGGTCGCCTTACCGACCGGTCCGCGCACATACTCCAGTGTTTTGGTATGCTCTTCATAAACGGCTTGCACCACCGCAGGGTCCGGCTCAGCGAGAGATGCCTTTTTCGTTTTGTCATAGATCGGGCGGGCAACGGATTGCGAATCCGCGACCGTCCATTTGCCGTCCTTCAACTCCAGCTCCAGGTCGACAACCCCCAGGTTGTCCCCCCAATAACCGGATTCAACAGCCGGCATCCCGTTGATCGTTCCGGCTTCTACATCAACCCCTGCCATGCCTTCAAAGGCTGCGCTTGGAAACACCTTGTGGGCATGCCCGAACAGGATGGAATCAATGCCGTCCACCTGGCTCAAATATTTAACCGCATTCTCCATATTTGGAGTCTCGGGGGTATCCTCATATCCGCTGTGCACGAGCGCAATGACGATATCTGCGCCGTCAGCCTTGATTTGCGGAACAAATTTCCTGGCTGTTTCCACAATATCTTTGGCGATAACCTTTCCTTTCAGATTGGCCTCGTCCCACTGATTGATTTGCGGAGGCAGCAGGCCGATGATCCCGACCTTAAGCGTATGCTCCGTCCCGTCCTCATCCACGACTTTTTTATCGATAATCCGGTATGGCGTAAAATAGTTTTTATCATTGCTTTCATCATTGTCCCCGTCAACCGCATACACGTTGGCATTGATGTAAGGGAAATCGGCGCCTTTCAGCGCTTTCTGAAGATAATCAAGACCGTAATTGAATTCATGATTGCCCAGAGTGGCGGCATCATAATCCAGTAGATTCATTGCTTTGTATACCGGGTGGACTTCTCCGTCCTTAAGCGGGTTGATCTTGGCCACATAGTCTCCGAGCGGATTGCCCTGAATCAGATCACCGCTGTCAAACAGCATGCTGTTCCGGGCTTCCTCCCTCGCCTGCTTGATGAGTGTAGCCGTCTTGGCAAGCCCGTATTCGTCTGTTGGCTTGTCCGTATAATAGTCATAGTTCAGCAGGTTCACATGCAGATCGGTCGTTTGCATAATACGCAGCTTGACCTCAGCGCTGTCTTCAGCAGCCCAGATCGGCACGGCCGGCAGTGCAAGCACATTGAACGCGACAACTGTCGCTGCGAGGCTTTTCAGCCCTTTTTTTCGAAATTTCAAGATTAACCCCTCCTATGTATAAATAATCAGGTGATTTACCCCTGTATAGGCAGACGGCAAGAACCCACAAGCAATGATTATAATCTATGTATGTAAAATCTGTGCACATCCCTTGTAAATCCTGTCCCAAAAAATCACCTGATTGATACTTATTCTAATCGAACTATGGTTAAATGAATAGAGTTTTTATAACAAATCATGGCCATGTGTGAGTTTATGTAACATATTCAAAAGCCGCCAGGCGATCGTGGCAAGACATGTGATACTCGCTGTTCAGGGGCTTTGCACGATTATCCCGTTGGATCAGGTACAGAAAAACAGAAAACCGGGAACCGAAAAAATATACTTTAGGCACGTTAAAGAAAATAACGGATCAAATGGGCGCGAAAAACAATCGCAGATCTATCGCCATCTTTTGAATCCGACCCATCTCTCTTCAAATTTCAAATCTGGACGTGACGTATGCAGAAAATAAATTTCTTTCCCTGGTTGGTCCCTGTGTAATTGCCCAAATAGCTTAAAAGTATTCAATGGTAAAGCTAAACGAATAGGCTTGGCGTTCCGGGCTGCGGACAGGCAGCTTCCTGATCTCCTCGGGCATCACCCGCACATAGTGTATTCGTTGTACAAATTGCTTCAGGATCTCGTTCTGCTTTTCTGCCGGGAGGGATTGGAATGTCTCAAACGGTCCGCTCCCGTGTGCCGTGGGTTCCGCCTGGGGCATTGTCTCCAGGTTCCGGATTTGCTTTCGGATCTTCTCTCTGGACTCGTACAGCAGCGGACGTTGTTCCAGCAAGGCCTTCACCTTCATGACGAATTTCATTTTTTCCTGGATCGTGATTTTGGCCCGTCCGACTTCGATCAGCTGCGGCTGTGCCTGCTCGTTCTCCTGCAGATGATGTTCAATGAGCAGCAGACGTTCTTTGAGGTCCATCAGGCTGTTTCCCAGCTCTTGCTGTTGCAAAAGCTCTGCCAGCAGATGCTCTTTATGTCTCTGGAGTTCAGGCAGCACTTCTTCTTCCAGCAACTGCAGCTTCATTCCCTGGTTGTTGCATTTCATACGGCTGTCAGGCAGCACATGTCTGCAATGCCTGATGAACAACATATCGTTTTTTCTCTTTGCTATCTCAAGCTTTTTTCCGCACCTCCCGCAGAAGAGCAGGTCTTTCAGCAGGGTGGCTCCCGTTTGACCAGCCGGCTTTTCGCGGGTGAACGTGCCTGTTTGCTCGCTTTTCACCCGTTTCCGATTCGCCTCTTCCCACTGGTCCGGTGAAATGATCGCGGGATGCACGTGTTCCGTGATGATCGTCTCCAGCACCTTGTAGCTGTGCACGTTCCCTTCCTTGATTCGCTTGCGATCCCGATACACGAGCGTGCCCTTGTAGACGGGATTCCGCAGGATCGTATGAATGTTGGTGGGCAGGTAGTCATGCAACTGTTGTGTTTTGAGGCCATCACCGTTCAACAGGTCGGCAATCTTGCGGCAGCTGCAGCCTCTGAGGTACAGCTTGAACATGTAACGAACCCCCCCGGCCTCAGGCTCGTAAATTTCAAGCTTCCTGGTGTCCGGATTGCGTCGATAACCGTATGCGGCCTGCCCGCTGACATGCTCTCCCCGTACGGCCCGCTGCAATTTATTGGTTTTGGTTCTGCGGCCGATCATCTCATATTCCATCACAGCGTACATAGAGCTAATATCATAAAATAGACGAGATCCATCCGAGTTCGCCAGGTCAAACGTTTGGGTAGGTGTAATGATTTTCACATCATGATCGATACACGCCTTCTTAATCAGCTGTGACACCAATCCATTGCGGGAAAGACGGTCCAGAGCTACCACAAAAATGGCCTCATATCGATTCGATGTTGTGGATCAGCTTCTGCAGCTGGGGGCGTGCTTCCAGCTGATGCTTCCCCCCACTCACAATTTCTTCATATATCTCGAAGGTATAGCCATGCTCACGACAAAATTCCTGCATCAGCTCACGATGATTCTGCAGCGTGTCTTCATTTTCCCCCTTGGCCCGTGAAATGCGCAGGTAGAGTGCTCCGAATAACCCCGTGCCGCCATTCAGCATGCTCATCCCCCATGTTATGGAGCCTGATTTCCTCAGAAAACTCCTGATTTTTCGAAATCGTCCAGCCCTTTCTCTAATACTTCATTGATTAAGCGCGTTTTGAAGCCTTTGCTCTGTGTGGCAGCTATGTTGCTCAAGCGTTCAATGAGATCCTTACGCAGAAAAAGCGTCTGACGCATATAGATATCCTCAAACCGTTGCGACTTGCGGATTGATGGACGGGGATGTTCGAACGTTTCCGCCCCATGGTTCAATGGAGCTGGAGCTTCGGAAGGCGGAGCCGGTGGATGTTTCGCCGTGATCTGGAACAAGGAATCGGTTACGGGGGAGGGGAAGGTATCAATGAAGTCAGCTAATGGCTGTTTTTTCTTCGCCATGCTCCAATACCTCCTTCACCAGTTCCGCGTATGGGGAAATATAACGATCTCCGGGCGTGGACAAAAATGCGGGCCTTCGTTCATAGGCCACCGTGCTCGCGTATCGCATCGATTTCGGGATGATGGTTTCATACATGGTTAACCCATGGGAAAGGCAGTATTCCCGGGCCAGCGGCAGCATTTCCGAGTACAGTGCGGTGACGTCGTCCACTTTCATGGCCACGATGCCATCGATGATGAGCTTCGGGCGATAGTTCTTTTGGAAATCCTGAACGATTTCGACCGTCTGAATCATCGCAGCCATGGCAAACATCTCCGGCTCGAACGGAATAATGATCCGATCCGCAGCCCCCAGCACATTTCCCATCAGGACCCCGATGTCCGAAGGCGTATCAAGGAAGATATAATCGTACTGATCCCGAATGGTCTTCAGCAGACCTTTCAACCGATAGAGCGGATTCGGGGACATGTCAAAAGCAAGCGCGGCGATGCGCCGGTTAGATGGGATGAGGTCAAGCCGATCCATGAGTGGAATTCTGACTTCCTGAAGAGGCATTCCTTCCATCATCATGTCATACAAGGTGTGCTCCAGTTGTGCGGGGGAGTGACCAAAAGCGATGGCCAAATTCCCTTTCGGGTCGGTGTCCACAAGCAATACACGAGCTTCGGGAAGCTCCCGAACCATGGCCGCTGCCAGGTTGCTGATGAAACTGGTTTTCCCTACTCCGCCCTTAATGGTGACCACCCCGTAAATGATACCCATAGCGATTCCCTTCTTCCTGAATGTTGTATAGTTCATTCTATGAGGACAAACACGCTGTTAATTATGGAAATAACAGGAGTCTATGTAGCAAGGCGCTGCCTGACAGCCGTGTGGTATGAAAGTACGTTGTTACACGAATGATACACATCCTGTGATGCAATTTTTTTCTTTATTAATTCGGAGCATGCGCAGCTTTCACTGAAACGTTTACGTAAACGTAGGATGTACACGTAAGACGTAAACGTAGGACGTAAACGTGCTACGTACACGTGGGACGTACACGTAGCACGTTTACGTCTCCATGGTATGTTCAAGATTGAGCGAATCCTCCACACGTCAAATAACTCAATTCATTTGCTCCCCTACTACTGCTCCTTATCCAGGGATCGCCGTCTAGTAAGATATCCTTAAACTCTCTGCCAAGCATATGAAATGACAAGCTCCTTCCAGCAGAATAGTAGCTTATTACATGAGTATAGTAGCGTCGAATACCAAGCTTCCTTGAAGAAATTATGTCCGAACAAACATCAGAAAACAACGAACATAAGTGAAGTACAGCTCCCGTACAGCCTTGTCTGATGCGGGGGGCTGCGACACTGGACTAGTTCCCACGACTATCATCTCGTGATAACACTCTTTAACACTGGGGGCATTCGACACGTTCGCGTCTACCAAATCATGATCTATAGAAGGATTACAAAACAAAGTGTAGCTCAAATTATGAGGCAAAGACGTGTAACGGAAAGCAGAATTATGTTAACCTCCACCCGCCTATCTCGGTGAATGGGACGGTGAGTCTTCCCTCTGGAGGCCTGAAAAAGCCCGGAAACACGGGATTTTTTGGATTATTCGAAATAATTACATACAAGATTTTTTTTGGGGGATAAGGATCGACGTCCCGACTGGCGCAACAGGCGTCACGGGCGTGACCGGATTGACTGGGGCTACCGGGATGACGGGGGTGACGGGCCCAACCGGCCCGACGGTGACGGCCAATAATGCCCGTCTTGTCAATTCGGGGATAGAAACGGTCCCATCTAATGCTCCCGTTACCCTGGACAACGCACTCATTAATGGATCAGCGATCCAACACACGAACAATTCAACTACTGTTAGATTGGCTCCTAATCAGACGTATTTTGCATCCTATGAAACAACTGCCTCATCCCCCACTGGGGCGACGGCTAATTTAGGTGCAGCCCTGGCATTGAATGGGATTCCCATTAGTGGCAGTGCAACTAATGGAGTAGTTACCGCTGGAAACTCTGTTAGTTTGAGTTCTTCTGCTGTATTTAGCACCTCTGCGGGTACTAATCTTACACTTATTAACAGCACCGGTGTAGCAGAAAATTTTAGTGGAACTGTTTTGAACATTATAAAACTCGCATGATTCCAAGAACATCAACCACGGCTTAGCTTCGATGAAGATTACCTAATTCTAAGTGAGCTAACCTTAGCTGAAAAATGAGCTGACCGCTTTATGGAAACATCTGCAGGAAACCACCCTAACCCGGCAGCCATATCAGTCTCCCAAAGCTTCCGTCGTCGTCAAGGGACACACCGGTCGAAAAGTCGGTCCGATTTCGTCATTAAGCAATAATTGGAAAATCTCCTGAACGGCTTAGGCCGTTCTTTTTTGTGTGTAGTGTTCGCACTGGTGTTTTTTTAGTGAATCAACTTGGCCACCCCCCAACCGTCAGCCAATACGGTTGGAGAGTGGCCTTTATTTCCTTTGCAATCCCATAGGAAACCACCTCGTCACAGCAGTCAACTCACTCTCTCAGCATAAACGTACCGACGAGGCGTGTTGTGCAGTTCAGCCCGTCCGACATTTGCTTCACAAGTTGCCGGACCCATCGAGCACGAAGCAAGGATGACCCAATGCTATGCGGGATAAGGGCTTCCAATCTCGGCAAGCAAGGAGGAGAACAGACGGTAGCCGTGCAGCATACCACGCAGAAAGTAGACTTCTTTTATCCCTTCCTGAATCAGGCTGTACAGACCATCCATTTCAAATAAAAAGCCAATGCAATGTGTTACGCGGTGATCAATAACCTTTTGATGGATCTTCTTATGTAGCTGGTTGATGTACATTTGTTCCTGGTGGATGGTTTCTTTCTCTGCCGGGTATAAATCACGCCTGTAAAGCTCGGAATGCCCGTATTCAAACAGGTAGGGCTGAACGGATTCCGTGAGTGAACCATGGATCGACGAATCCCCTTGGTTTGCAAGGGAATAAGCAAGCGCCATTCCACGGCGAAAGAAGATCTCACGGTGCAGGTCTTGCCGCCTCGTATAAGCCTCTTCCAGTTCCATGATTGTGGACTGAAATCCACCGTCCGCGTGAAGTGCTCCTTCAATGAGTTTTCCCATCTGTCCGGCCAAGTGCTCCTGAATCCGCAAGCGTTCGTCTTCGATGCTTTCGTCGTGGATATTCAGCCAATCGAGTACGTATTGTTCTATGAAACTCATTTTTTTCGTCCTCCCTTATGATTTGGAAAACTTGAGTAACGCACATGTCAATATAGACTTTGGACGACAGGAACACGGGTTTATGGTAAAATTCAGGAATAAATGACGGTTCCTATTGGTATCATATGTTCTATACACACATTTGTAAATAATTAATTTGTGTTACTCACATTTCAGGAGGGTTATATGTCTTCAATTGGGGAGCGAATCAGGGAGATCCGAAAAGAGCGCGGACTAACACAGGTGGTATTCGGCGAGATGATGGGGGTGAGTCATTCACATATTAGTAAAATCGAGGCTAATAAAGAATCACCGTCTGATACACTCATGAAGTTGATTTGTCTGGATTTGGGCGTGAATGAAACATGGTTGCGAACCGGAGAAGGTTCCAGAAGTATGAACGTACACTTTAGGAATATCGATATACCTGATTTTCATGAAACTTTGAAGAGGCTCCAGTTTCATGTTCAGCAAGGACATTTCCTTGACAGGAACCCATCTTCCACACCTGCAAAGGGAAATTCTGAATATCAAAATGCAATTCACGATCTACTGAAGCATTTACTGAATTTTGTCGAAACTTCTGAACAGTATTCTTCAGATGAAACAAGAGATAAGGAAAAGAAGCAGCAGTTGTATGAACTGTTTTCTCAAACTCGGGAGAGAATAAATCGTAGTTTGGATTCCTTATACGACGTCCTGTCGGATGTTATTCAATCTGGAAATTAGTTGTTAATTCATTTATTTCCAACCCAGACAGGCCAGCTATAAAAGCTGGCCTGTCTGGGTTCGATGATGTAACTTTTTATGCCTCGCCCTTATGGCCCAGGACTTGGTAAGGCGACGGCGTTTGTACAGTAAAAGTAAATAAAAGACTAACGACGGTTACGAGCAGGACGATTGTTTTTTTCATTCTGGTACACCTCTTTAAAAAGTTTTTGGTATTTCAACTGTGTTTCGAAATCTGCATAATCCCTGAAATACTCAAACAACCCTACGCATTTTACTATGTTGCTATCGTGGTTTATTGCAGCCGATTTTGCCAAACTATTTAATAAATATTTAAATCCAGCCTGAATCTCGCCTTTTCGCAAGTAGTATTCAGATAATTCACTGAGTAGGCGTGTAAGTCGTTCTGCGTTTAATCTCTTATTGTGAATCCCCGGTAAGTCTTCTGCTTCTAATAACAGCAGAATCTCCGGCCCGAAATGCTCGAAGGTTTCATCAACATTAATATGAAACTGATTCGCCAATTTAGCGATGTTAAGCAAGGACAGGAGAATGTCATCCTTTTGAGTATCAATATATGCTATATATTCCGACAATACGCTCAAATCTCCGGAAAACAATTTGGTGACATACATATTTGTTTTTGCCCATTCCTGAAAAAGATCCTTCCAGCGCAAAGCCTCTGCATCGTTTTCCTTAACCCAGCTCAAATCTGAATAATTAAAAATAAATTGCAGAGCCTGCGCATATTCTTCGAGCTCATGACACACCTCACCACGAAGCAAATCACTATATGAAATATACACAAACAACGGTCTGCTCAGTTTGGAATAAAGATCTTCCCCACTCCTCTTTTTCCGGGTCTCTGCAAAGTAATGCCTTCTTGCTCTGTTTCCCATCATTTCAGCGAACTTATCCATTTTATCCCACCCTCGCAGGAAACGATAGACATTTGCCAAATCCTTGAGCGCATCTAATTGCGTTACCTCGTCCAACCGTTCCACGTACGGCTCGAATTGGGCGGCGACTTGCAAATTTTGCGCCTGATCTTCACCTAATCGGATTGTAAACAGGCGGTATTGGCAGAGGGCCAGACGTTCGGAATGCTGGGAGTTCTCCGTGATGGCCACACTTTCGTAAAGAATGGCGGCGGCTTCTTTTTTTTCCTCCCACAGCAGATCTTCCGCCGCATCAAACAGCACGGGACAATATACGATGTTATCCAGCATCCAGCCGGTGACATACCTAATGCAATCCAGCTTGTTCAATTCGGCACATCTGAATATGAAGGGTCTGAGCCGTCTCCAATTCGGCTGGGTTGCAGCCATATTCTCTTGATGTATGTATAATTCGTAAAAATGTCCCTCGGGAAGCCTCATCAGTGAGGTGATCCGGTCAAGCTGATTCACCGACATGACTCTGCCTCCAGTGAAGATTGAACTGAGAGTCCCTACATTCAGTCCCGTTTTGCGGCCTAAATCGCTAAGCGAAAGCTGCTCACGCTCCATAAATTTTTCGACTTCCGAGCGTATGGTGGTAATATTGCTCATATGAAACCACTCCTTCATAAGTTGACATGTTCAGTAAATCCCTGATGTCAAACCCAGCTCAATTGGATATCATATCCCCTTCACCAAACAAACTTAGAATATTTTACCTGTCCGAATTAGTATACTTCTTTTTGGCAGGAATGTATATATTTTTTAGTCACTTTTTTGAGATAAATCCGCCGAAATATCGCATTTAAGTCATGGAGTATTGTGCTATCGTATGTTCAAGATTGAGCGAATCCTTCACACGTCAAATAACTCATTTCATTTGCTCCCCTACTGCACTCCTTATCCAAGGATCGCCGTCTCGTAACATATCATTAAACTCTCTGCCAAGCATATGAAATGACAAGCTCTTTCCAGCAGTATAGTAGCTTATCACATTAGTATAATAGCGTTGAATACCAAGCTTCCTTGAAGAGATCATGCCCGAGAAACATCAGAAAACAACGTACATAAGTGAATTAAATCCCTCGTACAGCCTTATCTGATGCGGGGGCTGCGACACTGGACTAGTACACTGTTTCATAAGTTCGTTCTCTGAGAAAAATGGCGTGACGAGGGTGAAACTTGGTGCGAGATGGTTAATAAAAAAAGAAAGAGCCATCACATCGAGGTGAGTTTGATGAAATCCATTCGATTGACGACCAAAGAGCGAAAACGGATCAAAAAAATGATGCTCGGTCAAAAGATCGCCTTTCGTCTAAAACAACGGTCCACCATCATCTGGAAATTAGCGATGGAGCATGCTTCTGTTACGCAAGTTGCCATCGAAGTTGGCGTGACGGAGAAAACCGTGCGCAAATGGCGCGATCGCTTTGCCAAAGAACGCATCCCTGGACTAGAAGACGCGCCACGCTCGGGCGCACCCGCTACGTTTGACCCGGTACAACGGTGCGAAGTCATCGCCATGGCCTGTGATAAACCGGAACATCACGGGCTGTCCGGTCAAGTCTGTTGGACCTATGACACGTTAACGGAAGTCGTGCAACGAGAAGTTGACGGCCCTTCCATGAGTCGTTCCAGCGTGTGGCGGACGCTCGAAGAAAACGCCCTCAAGCCACATCGGCAGACGTTATGGTTGCACAGCAAGGACCCGCAGTTCAAAGAAAAAGTCAATGATGTCGTCGGTCTTTACCACGCCGACCTCCCGGACGATGTGGCACTTTGCTGTGTGGATGAAAAGACGGGCATGCAGGCCAACGAAAAGAAGTACGAAACACGCCTGCCGCGCATCGGCAAAGCAGGTCGGGTCGAATATGAATATATTCGCCATGGCACGCAGACGCTGCTCGCCAGCTTTGAGGTGAAGACCGGCGAAGTCGTAGCGACATGCGGCGATCACCGCAAAGCCGAGGACCTGCTTTCGTTCATGGATCAAGTCGCAGAGCAGTATCGGCATTGCCGCAAGATCATCATCGTCTGGGACAACTTAAACATTCATTTCGATGGTCCATCCGAGCGTTGGACGACGTTCAATGCCAGGCACGGCAACAAGTTTGAATTTCACTACACGCCCCTGCATGCGTCATGGGTGAACCAGATCGAAATCTTCTTTTCTATCCTGTACAAACGGTGTCTGCGTCATAACAGCTTTATCTCCAAAACGGATCTTCGACGAAAAGTTATGGCCTTCATCCAGCGGTGGAATCAGCAGGATGGGCATCCTTTCAACTGGACATTCCGAGGGTACCCCATCCAGGATCGGGAGGCGGTGTAAGCGATGGATACCCTCATACTCGAAGCTATCGGCGACGAATTGGAGGACCTGCTTGAAGCCAACGGCTTCAAGCATATTCAAGTGCGCCCTCGAGGCCAACATTTGATTCTGTTTTCCATAGAAGACGGTCAAAAAGTGAATCGGGCTCGTTTAAGTGTATTGGATACCACGACATTCAGACTGAGTATGGCTGACCACCAAGGAACATGGGAACAGGCACCTTTCACCGGGACCCCTCAAGCCTTGGTTCGCATGCTCATTGACCAATTTCCCTTTGCCCTTGCCGACCTGTAGGTCAGCTTTTTTTGCACGGTACGGACTTTTGAAATGTTCTACTAGTTCCCACGACTATCATCTCGTGCTAACACTCTTTAACACGGAGGGCATTCAACACGTTCGCGTCTACCAAATCATGATCTATAGAAGGATTACGAAACAAAGTGCAGCTCAAATCATGAGGCAAAGACGTGTAGCAAAAATCAGAATTATGTTAACCTCCACTCGCCAAGCTCGGCGAATGAAGCGGGGGAATGACCGGTATTCAGACTTGAAAAATAGTACGACAATTTATAGCGGAACATAGGAAACCAACTTCAACTTAGCCACTCATCAGACATTCACAGACCTGAAGAGTGGCTAGATTCCAATTTATTGAATCACAAGCCCAAAATTCCACAAATGTATCCAGCAGATGCAAAGACCAGTCCCGGCATGACGCCCCCGCTCTGGGATGGAGCTTACATGAATAGAAATAACTCTATATTCGAAGAGGTGAGGGATGGACACCCCTAGTATTTCGTTATGTATGATCGTCAAGAATGAAGAACCGTATCTGGCGCAATGCTTAAGCAGCGCCCAGAGTATCGTGGACGAGATCATTGTGGTGGACACGGGCTCGACGGATCGCTCCGCAGCGATTGCGAGCGATTTTGGAGCCAAAGTCATTCATCAGCCATGGGATGATAGCTTCTCGAATGCCCGAAATCGGGGGCTGGAGGAGGCTACGTGCGAGTGGATCTTGTGGCTGGACGCGGATGAAGCGCTGGACAGGAACGAGGCACTTAAGCTGAAGGAGCTGTTAACTCGGGATACGGTTCGGGAGCAGCAGATTGAAGGGATTGAGCTACTGTTTCATAATTATCTGGATAACAGCAGTATGGAACGTTCTTACGTGCTCCGGCTGGTGCGGAATCGGCCCACATATCGTTTCGAAGGTAGGGTCCATGAGCAGATTTATGCGGTGATGCTGCATCACACTCCGAATTGCCGGTTGGGAAGGGTGGATGTAACGGTTCACCATTACGGATATCTGATCCGCAATATGATCCGCCAGAATAAGGTAAAACGAAATACATCCCTGCTGCGGAAGGCACTTGAGGAGTACCCGAATTATTGGCAATATCACTATTACCTGGGGACGGAGCTCCTTAAAGCGAACGAACTGGAGGATGGGCTTGCCCATTTAAACACCGCGTTGGCTCATCCTGAGGGATTTACGTTGACCGTGATCGTGAGTGCGCATAGGTATCGAATCCTTGCGCTGTGGCTGATGAAGCGTTATGAAGATATGGTAGAGCAGTGCAGCGAAAACATGACCGAGTTCCCGGCGTACACAGATCTGTACCATTACAAAGCCGAAGGGCTAATCGCTTTGGGCAGAGTGGACCAAGCCGCCCATGTGCTCCGGGAAGCCTTGAACGTTGGCCCGGCCCCGGAAGATTACCCCAGTATGGCTGGTTACGGCTCCTACTTGACTTGTATTGAGCTTGGCCTATTGTACTTATCTGCCGGAAATCAGAAGGAATCCGACTTTTATTTGACCCTGGCGAGCCTGATGGGTGAAGATACAAGGATCACGTTCGAAGAGCCGTCGAATCATAATGATAATGCATCATACTTAAGCCATGTAGGCCATTAGGCTCGCCCACCCAAGTCCATCCCTTTAAATATACCATTGAATATTTCCCAAGCCTTTCTCTTCGATAAATCCTCCCACACTTCTGAGCCAACATCGGAAAACAACGCCAATGGATCAGAGACAGCCTTCGTTCAAGGCTGTCTCTAAAGGTGTTTAATACCTCGTACTATTCCTCTACATCCACCAAATCGATAATCTCACGAATATCCTGAATATTCAGGGCTGCTGCGATTTTTTCGATATGGCTGAAGCTAATGTTCTCTCTTTTACCGTTGGATAGTTCACTTAATGCCGCTTGTCTGACATTTGAAATTCTGGATAACTCCCTTAATGAGATATGATGATCTTTAGCCAACTCTGCTATTTTTATGACAATTTTCTTGTTCATCTGAATCCCCTCGCATGACTAAATATATATCACTTGACGATACGCGTGGGCGTATTGTAAAATGAATTCATGAACGATACGCGTGAACGTATTATTTCCACTGTAATACGCTTGTTCAATCCTTAGAATCTGACTTTACATAAACAACCTCTGTACTTTTCTAAGGAAAATACATAGAAAGGTGGAGAAACATGCAAAATGTATTGGAATCACTCTATTATGGTGATCTGGCTCCCCATGAAAAAAGCGCCTCCCAAAGCCCGGAATATCGATTGCTGAACGAACAAATCACCGAATCCCTGAATCACTGGAAAAAGAAGCTTGTCGAAGAAGATTTCAACGAGCTTGAAGCTTTAACCGATCTATATCATCAAATTCAGGGAATGGATATGGCCTCCTCGTTTACAACCGGCTTTAAGCTTGGCGCAACCATGATGATTGAAGTGCTTTCCGGCATAAACCCGCCTGTCCCACAGCAGGATACCTGATCGTATTTCTGATCTCCTTGCCCGCTGCAAACGAAAGGTATTGCTTTTACTCATTACCGTTATCATATCACAAACAAAAGATCCACTTCATGAACTTCAAATTCTCCCAGGAGCCTGGAACGTCAAGCCTATCCCCTCCGCTTTACCATTGAATATTTTTAAGCCATGGGAATGATACACATCGCGGCTCCTACCAAATCATGATCTATAGAAGAATTACGAACTCAACTTTCGCAGAGCCCAAATCCACCGAATCATCCGTGCTTGACAGTCAAGCCGATAACCGATCGTGGCAAGGCATGTGCACTCTCTGTCCGGTGGCTTTGCACGATTATCCCGTTGGATCAGGTCCTCGTTGCCGCTTGAACCCAAAGGTTTCCGATGTCCTCGTTCATGCGGCCCCACACCGATCAAGCCACGCACATCATGCTCACCTTTTCCCGTTTAAGTACTGCAACTAGGCCGCAGCCGCAAGAGGCTGAACCGATTGGCGCGCGATCAGTCGGCGGTAAGGGATCGCCGGAATCGTCACGCCCATGTACAGCAATTTCCGCCACATTGTTTCTTCCCCTAGGCCCTCCCCAACCCTCAACTCCCGCATTCTGAGCAAAAGGGATAATCGTGCAAAGCTGTATGGAAAGGCACCAGACAACACACTAACCTCACTCTGGCTACTAGACTCTGAGAGGGCCGAATGCCCTTCCTGCAAGAAAGCTAGCAAAAAGCGGTCTGCTTTGATTCAGCGTCAACCCAGCAGTAGATCTCCGTTTTACCCCGTTATTTCAGGGCTTGTTTGACGATTTCATGCTGCGAAAGTTGAGTTACCAAAAAAAGTGCATATCACTCAAATTATGAGGCAAAGACGTGTAACAAAAAAAGCAGAATTATGTTAACCTCCACTCGCCTAGCTCGACGAATGGAGCGGGGAAGCCTTCCCCTCTGGAGGCCTGAAAAAGCCCGGAAACACGGGATCTCTATGATTATTTAAAAAAATACATTGCTGGCATAACTTCGTCAGCATCGCTGTCTAACAGATCATGTTCAGCCTTATAGGCCGTCAACTTCGCCACCCTTCAGCCGTTTATATGGCTCTGAAGGGTGGCCTTCAGCATGAAGTAGTGCCTTTCTTGGAGATAATCTGCTAAAAGTGAACACTACAATGGCAAGTGACTTACTTTTAGGAAATTTAGGGAAAATTTCCGCTAAATATGGTAACTTTTCAGCTGCCGAATTACTACCAGACGAGCTTGAACTGCTTGTTCAATCCCGTAATGTTACCGTGAGTAATGTAAGAGCCACAGCAGATGTCTCTCCAAAGCAGGAATCAGAGGAATACCTCTACCCGAGCATAAGCAAGCCTCACCCGTGGACAAGCGATGGCGGCCGCCCATTCATAAAATAGAACACGTTTCGAATAGGATAATTAAGAAGAGAAACAAGCCGGGGGTTGCGGCTGGCGCTGGTTCGGAACTGTTTACCGGCTATGCCCACCAGCCTGCAGGAGTTGGGGGAGTTGTCATGTTACGATGAGTAATGTTATGAGGCAAAGGGGGAAATGCCAATGCTGACCGTCGAACAAGCGTTAACGAAACTCAGTGAATATGGAATAACCAGCAGTATTCAGATGGTGCGCCGCTGGCTACGCAATGGGGTGATCCAGGGCGAGCGAACCGAAAACCGCAAGAAAGGCTGGCAAATCCCGCCGGACGAACTTGATCGGTTTATACAATCCCGTAATGTCACCCCAAAGCAGGATTTTGTGGATTACCCACGTAGATCTGCAGAAGAGTGCTGGGAAATTCATTTAGAAAATATTTTTAAATATGGGTGTAGTACCCACCTTCAGATGACATCATCGAAGCCGCTAAAACGTCCATGTTTGGAATGTTGTACCCGCATGATGAAGAACACGCCCTTGTCCGGATTCATCTGCGGTTTGAGTGTCCATTCACCGGCAAGCTCTTCGGATCGATGGACGAGCTCGTACGCGCCGCAATTTCGCACCTCATCAGGGAGTACACTGCCGAGGAGCAGCACGATGCTGAACGAACAGGAGCAGACGTATTGCACGAGGATGAGGAGATACCCTATCTTACCCACATTACGCTTAATACAGGTCAGGTTCGACGCATCTATCCGGGCGAGGTGGACAAACAACTATATGCTGCCATGAAACGGGTTTGGAAGGACTCCTTCAAGTCTGAAGGGGTGCAGCTATTTGAGGGATATCGATTCAAGAGCTTTCAATCCAGACGGGTTACCGTCGGAACTCTCTGTAATGGAAAAGGAATACCGATTTTAACGACCAACTGTTGCCAATGGGATGATGGAACGTACTGGAGAATACTCCAGAATGAATCTTGGATTCCGCTTGCGACCCAATCCAGTGAGCCTCCCCCCACTCCATATGTGGCAGATCAATTGGGGTTTGGCTTCATGCAACATGAAGATGCGACGGCATGGACAGAGGATTTTTCGCGATGTTTCGGTTGGCTTGTGTTGGATGCAGAACAGATGATCTAGCCAAGAATCTCTGGCCATATACGCCGGAAAGCCTTCCTAACATGGTCTGGGAAGCGGAATATTAGAACTCGTCGTCTTCTGTTAGAGAAGACGACGAGTTCTAATATTGAGGACCAAATAGTCGGGGGCAGCACATCTGAAAGCAAACTTCTTGGCTTAGAGATCAATTCGGCCACTCTACAGGAAACGAATCCAGTTCCAGTAGAGTGGTGCTCCTCCTTTCTGAACATACTCACATCAATGTGAAGCCTACTAATAATTCACGTTCGTGAAGTTTTGTACAGACAAGGTTAGCGACAAATCATTTGACCGTTCAGATTGTTTGCTCCTGGGTGCATTTTCATGGACTCGCAGCTTGAACTGCTGCCCTATCACTGGCACGAAACAAGACAAACCACCGTGAATAGGTTGGGAGCCTAAGAATCCGGTGGTTTGTCTTACACTATAGAAAATCTTGCCGTGGTTACCCACCGCCATGAAGAATCTTTTACCTGGTCCGGCACAAAGATCCCTAAAGACTCGATCTGCTCACAAACTCTTGTAAGAAGATGAGTCTTTGCTACACCGGAGTTCGTATGGATCTGTACAGCTTTTAAATACTTCTCTCCAGATTGTTGAAAGTGGTAACAAGCTGCTTCTAACTTCCCGGATGCAGCAAGGATGACAGCAGATTCTTGATCATCTTTTGCATATCTCAACCACTGCTCAGTCTGCCTGTCCATACAACACGATACCCTCTTTCTTCACGTCCTCACTGAAGAGAAACTTCTCCTCGAACTCCTCAGATGTTAAAACTAAGATATCTACAGATGGGAACTCCTCTGTGAACTGTTTGCGCAAATCAATAGTCCGTAAAGGCCACGAAGATATAGAGGTATCTTTAACTAACACCATAAAATCGTAATCACTATTTTTACCAAAATCTCCTCTGGCCCTTGAACCAAACAAGATCACTCTTAGCAAATTATCCCCAAGAATTCTTTCGATTTCGGCAGAAATTTTCTTGGCGATAGCCATAGAGTCTTCCTGGGGTTCTAAATATTCCACGATACCTTTTTCGGGATCTACCAGAACTTTACCTTTGATACCAGCCCTCTTCAACAGATCGAGCAGGCTATATTTAGTTTGTTCATTCATTTCCTTGGCCACATCGCACCTCCTGATTGTGAACCACTCCCCACCTACGCTTCGTTTGAGGCAGGGGGTTCTAGGGTAATCGTATCCATTCGTACGGCTCAAAAAGGACGCCTTTATTAAGTATATTGTCGCATTCTCGGCTCTCCATGTCCAATTAAAAGTCTGACAACTCATTAGAACAAAATCAGGGGCAGCCTTCCTTGCATGGAAGCTGTCCCTAACCTGTCTGCTCTAAAATTTTCAGCCTGCTCCTTCTATTTCAGGAACAGAAAGGAACAACACCCGTTCCTTCAGGCTAACCTTGGAATGCAGTCATGCGTTCTTTTTAGAAAAGTATGCAGAAATCCGCAAATGAACATACAAAACATGCAGGTTGAAACGTGTTGTTAATTCACGCTTCACATGGTAAAATGCAGTATAATATGAATTATAAATTGCATATACTAAGGAGAGAGTGCAGATGGCTTCTCAAATGCTGGTTACGAAAGGGAGGCAATACGCCATGGCAGACCCTCGTTCCTCAATAACGTCCGACATGCTTGGCTTTTTTAAGCAGAACGTCCTTACCGTAACGGACATTACACGTACAAAAAAGCTGACCGAAATTCTCGATTCTTACGCTTCGAGTGAGCCTAACGAAAAAGTTTTTGTAGTCCAAAACAGCCGTAACAAAGAAGCTCAGGCTGTCATTGCAGACCTTGACTTCTTCTTCGAGCTCCTACAGATCAAAGAAGCTGTTGAGGAATCTATCGATGATATGATGTACCAAATTACACTTGAGCGCGAAGCGGATGCTGCCAATGTCGATCTTTCTCAAGTCATTGATGAATTGGATCTCGACATGACCCGTATCATGCGCCTTGTGGAGGGCGGGGATCTTGATTAATGTCGGATAAGCTCAAGTCGATAAGTGAACAAATCAATAGCATACTGTCCCCGTATAACGTGGTTGTTAAATTCGGGGACAAAGCTATTGAGGACTTGATCAGCTACCAAAAAGAGCAGCAAGAATTAATCATCGCGCTGATCATTAAACGTGGCATCCACGGCCCGCTTCTTAAACCGAATGGTATTGGTGAGCCTTTACGGGGGAAGCTGAATGGGTTTGCAAAAATTAAACACATGAAGCCCCAGATCCGAGTAGTTTATCGTCCCATTCGTAATGGAATTATACGCATGGAGGTTATAGCTATAGGCCCTCGTGATAGGAAAGAAGCCTATAACAAGGCTGCTGAACGTATCATACAATTCAAAAGCAAATGGAAGACTCCTGAGTAAACAGCCGCAAAGTTCTCCTAAACTAAAGAACCGACCTTGTGAGTACAAGGCCGATTCATGTTTTCATTTCTGAAATGGTGGCAGCGGCAGAGAATCATCTCCCTGCGGATAGGAAAGGTATTGTTTTTCACCGATTTGGTGCCCCAGTGGTATTGAATTGAACAAAATTAGGAACAGTCTTAGCTGGTTTCGTTCTTCAAGGCAATAATTTCAGACTCAGACAAACCTGAAGCTTTGGCTATGATTGAGATATCCACTCCGAGGTTAAGAAGCTCCAATGCCATTTGAATGGCTTTCTTCTTCGCGTTCATCGTCAATACCTCCCATTTGGGGATCAAGCAATTCGTACATCAGCGATCAACTCCGATTCCCTCCGCCTAACGCTGCCGGTTCTTTTTTCGTTCCTGCTCCGCCACATAAGCCAGTATGCTTAGGAATTCCAGCAGCCTCCCTATATCCCCCATCGTTTTGAACCTTCGGCTGTCAAACAAGCTCTCAGACCGATTCTTCCTTTCTATTTTGTTAAATCGCGAATCAAAATTCTTATAATTTAACTGTTCCAATCATTCTCAGTCCAGTATACTCACTTTATCGACTGATAACGGAAGGAACTGAACTGTGGAACCGAACACCTATACTATTGATATTCACGCAACCGAGACCCAAATCGTGGGTAAACTAGATACTGTAAAGATTAAAAGCCTGCTTGGTATAGATTTTCCTGTTGCTGAGGTGCGCATGTATCCAGGTGCAATCAAACATATAAAACGTAATCACCCAGGTGATATTGAGGCCTACGGCCATCTAATCCCAGACACGATTGCAAACCCGGATTATATTGGCCAACATCCCAAAGAGCCTAACAGCGTTGAATTGGTTAAAGCTGTGACACCCCATTTACTACTGGCAATCAAACTGGATCCTTCTGGGTACTTATACTTATCAACTTTCTATCAATTAGACAATGCGGTCGAAAAAGTGAAAAAGCGTTTAAAAAGTGGCCGTTTAGTTCCTTATAAATAATTTTCCTAACTCTTGACTGAGAAAACTCATTGCGCTATCATATTAAGAGTAGTATATACAATGTATTTATGATATTAAACGGCTTTTAGACGCATACTATTATTTATGGATCATTAGAGGTGGGAAAGGTTCCCCACGCGCTTACCGAGAGGTAAGTTACCAGAGATCAGGATACGCCGCCCTGCTATGATCCTAACAGTAAGGACCCCGAAAGGGGTCTTTTTTGCAATTAAGCTTCGTGTTCAGCCACACGTCTATGAAAAGCGGGCTTGGACATTCCGGCTAAACCCGTGGCCTGTGCAATAGATGAACTATCCATGCGTTCAATATCATCCAGGATTTTTTCCAATCCCATGAACAATGCATCTCCTGGTTATCTTCCGGCATCCGCTGAATGGTATTCACGCGTACAAAAAAGCTGACCGAGATTCTTGATTCTTACGCTTCGAGTGAGCCTAACGAAAAAGTTTTTGTAGTCCAAAACAGCCGCAAAGTTCTCCTAAACTAAAGAATCGACCTTGTGAGTACAAGGTCGATTCATGTTTCATATCTGAAATGGTGGCAGCGGCAGAGAATCATCTCCCTGCGGGATAGGAAAGGTATTGTTTTTCACCGATTTGGTGCCCCCAAGCGGGTACGCGCGAGTGCCTCGTCCGCGTAATCGGAGCAACAACATATTGCTCAATACATCATTCAATAATGTAGAAGTAGTGGGCCTTTTCCAATAATAAAAAGTGGTATTGAATTGAACAAAATTAGGAACGGTCTTAGCTGGTTTCGTTCTTCAAGGCAATAATTTCAGACTCAGACAAACCTGAAGCTTTTGCTATAATTGAGATATCTTGATCGTGCAAATACTTCTGTCTATCTTTATACAATCGGCAGGCTTCCTCATCCTGACTTAGAAATTCCAATGTTGTCATCGCCTTATTCAATACAGGCTCGTTCTTCGTCAATACCTCGTCCTTAATTAGGATACTCACAGGTTGTTCAATCCGTTTTGTTTCCGGGATAAGCACTTACTCAAAATTATAGTCTCCTTTAGCAGGCAAGAAAAGAGAAAAGACACTGGCCAATTCCCGTGAGTATCCTACTGATCCCAGTGGCGTTATAAACGTGACATCGTAATTACGCAATATTATAGCTCTTTATTAAGTCATATGCTACAATAACACCATAAAAGTATAAGGAGCGGGGTACATGAATAGTGAGTTAAAGGAATTGCTGCAATCCGTAATCCGGGAAGAACTTCAACCGATTCATGAGCATCTTGAAAAAATTGAAACCGATCAGCAAGAGATGAAACAAGAGATGAAACAGGAGATTCAAGAAATCAGAGTCGATCAGCAGGAGATGAAACGAGCCGTCCTGGATACGAATGAACGGGTTATGGAAATAGGTGACTTTCTGGAGAACCAGCACAGAACTATTGAACTTCTCTCTGCCCGCTCCATCCAACAAGAAGCTGAATTGAAGAGCGTTATCAAAACGCAAAAGGCTTAGAACGGGTGCGGCACCGAGGTTTTTTCGAATAAGTCCCTCTGGACACTCCGGCCATGAAGGCATATAATCAACGTTAGTTCATATTACTGAGCCCGCAAAATCTTCAAACAATGCGGACGTGTCGAGGCAGCAGCTTGCCGTCTTGATGCTCCTTCATACAACTTGCCAGGGGTGCTGGAATCGGCCGGCTGAGATTGTGTCCCTAGACACTGACCCTTACAACCTGATCTGGGTAATGCCAGCGTAGGAATCGCTATAGAGTGACATGTCTTTTTGGCATCGTCATTCCTTCCTTTGGTAGATTACAGGCGTCCCGGATAACGGGGCGCTTTTTTGTGCAGGATCACGGCAGATGACAGCATTGCAGAAAGAGTACGGATGATGAAGAAGGGAGAAGAAAGTATGTTTTCTTTGCAAAAATGGGGCCTTGGAGCGGTATGCTCCCTGCTCCTCATCCTGACCGCCTGCGGAGGGCAATCGTCCGCTCCACAGGACTCGAACGCTTCCGGTCCTTCCGGCAGCGGCAGTACGGCCTCCGGGAAATTGAAAGACGTAAAGGTGGTGCTCGACTGGACCCCTAACACCAACCATACCGGATTGTATGTGGCCAAAGACCAGGGATACTATGAAGAAGCCGGTCTGAATGTGGAGATTGTACAGCCCGGAGAAGGCGGCGCCGATCAGATGGTCGCTTCGAATGCCGTTCCGTTCGGCATCAGCTATCAGGAAAGCGTCACCCAGGCTCGTACGCAAGGGGTTCCGCTCGTCTCTATTGCGGCCGTAATTCAGCATAATACGTCCGGCTTCGCCGCTCCGGTGGATCGGGGCATCAAGTCGCCCAAGGATTTTGAAGGCAAGAAATACGGCGGCTGGGGCTCGCCTGTCGAGGAGGCTGTCATGAAATCCATCATGGAGCTGGATGGCGGGGATGTCAGCAAGGTGCAAAACATCAACATGGGCGATGCGGATTACTTCACCGCAGTCAAGCGGGATATCGATTTCGCCTGGATTTTCTATGCATGGACAGGAATTGAAGCTGAGCAACGCGGCGAGCAGTTGGATATGCTGTACGTCAAGGACTACTCCAAGAGTCTGGACTATTACACACCGGTCATCGTCACAAATGAAGCGACCCTCAGCAGCGATCCTGAGCTGGTAAAAGCCTTCATGAGCGCTACGGCCAAAGGTTATCAATATGCGATTGACCAACCGGAAAAGGCGGCGGAAATGTTGTCGAAGGCCGTGCCTGAGCTGGATAAAGAGCTTGTACTGGCCAGCCAGCAATGGCTGAGCCCCCGCTATCAGGATGATGCCGCACAGTGGGGCGTCCAAAAAGCAGAAGTATGGAAAAACTACGCAGATTGGATGTATGAGCGCAAGCTGCTTGACAAACCGCTGGAGGTTGACAAAGCCTTCACCAATGATTTCCTGCCACAAGACGGCAAATCCTAATAGTGCGTGTTCAAAAGCTGACTTTTTGAACTACCTCTAATCTGATTCGGAAAGGAGACGGTTTTTCATGGCTAACACATTGTTGAGTATTCAGGTGATTCCCAAAACACCGGGCGGAGAGGACACCATCCCTTACGTCGATAAAGCGATTGAGGTGATCCAGCGCTCAGGCGTCAAGCATCAGGTCAACCCGCTGGAGACAACCATGGAGGGCGAGCTGGATGAGCTGCTGCACATCGTTAAGGAGATGCACACCGCACTTACCGAGGCAGGAATTCCAAGCGTGATTTCCCAGATCAAAATCGCCCATAATCCGAATGGAATCAGCATGGATAAGCTGACCGAGAAATACCGTCCATGAACAGGAAAGAAAGCCTCTATGCTGTGTTCAGAAGCGTATGGCCGCCCGTTGTGGCGGTCCTCTTCTTTTTGGCGGTATGGCAGGCCGCAGCGGTCTTCCTGCACATTGAGCCCTGGATGCTGCCGAGTCCGGCGGACATTGCCGCCGAAGCGGCCGCCCAATCCGCCCTGCTGGCCGATCATACCTGGGCTACCGTCAGGCTCACGCTGAGCGGTTTTGCGATTGGCACCGTCGTCGGGCTACTGCTGGCCGTGCTGCTGCACCTGATCCCTTTCCTGAAGCGGGCACTGTACCCGTTGCTCATTCTGAGCCAGAACATTCCGACCATTGCGCTTGGACCGCTGCTGATGATCTGGTTTGGCTTCGGCCTGCTGCCCAAGCTGATGGTCATTACGCTGGTCTGCTTCTTTCCTGTCGTTGTTGCCGCCCTGGACGGGCTGGCGCAAACGGACCGGCTGATGATGAACTACATGCAGATGTCAGGCGCAAGCCGGATGGGCATCTTCCGCAAGCTTGAGCTGCCGCATGCGCTGCCTTCCCTCTTTTCAGGCATGAAAATTGCCGCCACCTACAGCGTGATGGGAGCCATCGTCGCCGAATGGCTTGGGGCAAGCGAGGGGATCGGCTATTATATGCTCCTGCAAAAATCAGCCTACCGCACGGACCGGGTGTTTGCCGCGATTGCCATTATCGTGGCGCTAAGCCTGATCATGTTCCTGCTCATTGCGCTGATGGAAAGGCTGCTGATTCGGTGGCGGCCGGAGCAAAAATAGGAAATAAACCAGCCTGGCAAGCGTTATGCCTGTGCAGGGGAAGGAGTATGAGAAGATGAGCTTGAATGGTCTGCCCGTAGAGTCCCGGCAGAACGGAAAGGAAAATAACCGCAGGGGTGACAGAGAAAAAGCAGCTTTGAATGTAGAACAGGTGAGCGTCGCTTTCCGGCAGCGGAAAACCTTGCTCCCTGTGCTCAAGGACATTTCCCTGACCGTGGAACGCGGAGAGTTCGTTTCGTTGCTTGGCCCTTCCGGCAGCGGCAAAAGCACACTGTTTCACCTGATTGGCGGACTTCTGGCACCGGATCAGGGGCGTATTTATATGGACGGTGAGGATGTGACGGGCACGCGCGGGCGGATTAGCTACATGCCACAGCAGCCTGCCCTGTTCCCGTGGCGAACGACGCTGGACAACGTCTTGCTCGGGCAGGAGAATGCGCCGGGGCCAGACAAGGAGCCCCGCCGCGAGGCCCGGGAAGAGGCCCGCCGCCGGCTGGACGAGGTCGGGCTCGGCAAATTCGCCGATGCGTACCCGCACACGCTGTCCGGAGGAATGCAGCAGCGCGCGGCCTTTCTGCGGGCCATGCTGAGTCCGCAGGAGCTGATGCTGCTCGACGAGCCGTTCAGCGCGCTGGACGAGCTAACACGGTCAGACATGCAGCAGTGGCTGCTGCAGATGTGGGAGCGCCACCGCCGTTCCGTGCTGTTCATTACGCACAGCATTGAGGAGGCTTTGCTCCTGTCGGACCGCATCTATGTGCTGTCTGCCAGACCGGCGTCGGTGCTGCAGGTAGTGGATGTTCCTTTTGCAAGGCCGCGACGGGAGGACCTCGCCGCTGACAAGGACTTTGTGGAGCTGAAGCATGAACTGAGCCGGCGGATGCGGGAGGAAAAAGCGAAAAACACGGCCGCATGGGCAGGTGGCACCGTATGAGCCTCTTTGCTCCTTTAATCGACGCCCACCTTCATCTGGACAGCTATTCAGATGAAGAGCGGGCAGCTCTCCTGTCGTCTATGGGCGAAAGCGGCGTAGAAGCGGTCATTGCCGTCTCCATGAATCTTCCGTCATGCGAAGCCAATGTGCGCCTCGCTTCCGCACGACCCGGTATGATCTTTCCGGCGTTCGGCTTCCATCCTGAGCAGCCTTTACCCAGCGCAGCAGAGTTAGACCGACTGTTCGGCTGGATGGAACGCCATGTGGACCGGATGGTTGCCGTAGGAGAAGTCGGATTGCCTTATTACACCGCCCAGGAAGCTATGAGCAAGGGGGCCACCTTTGATCCAAGCGGTTATGTTGAGCTGCTGGAACGGTTCATTCTGTTCGCCAAAGGGCATGACAAACCCGTAGTACTGCACGCCGTGTACGACGACGCCGATATCGCATGTACGCTGCTGGAACGGCATCAAGTCACCCGGGCCCATTTCCATTGGTTCAAGGGCAGTCCGGCCACCGTCCGGCGCATGGCCCGGAACGGATATTATATCTCCTTCACGCCGGACCTGCTGTACGAGCCGGAGATCCGGGTATTGGCGGCAAACTATCCGCCATCCCAAGTGATGGCGGAAACGGATGGCCCCTGGCCCTTTGCAGGCTCCTTTGCCGGACAAACGACCCATCCACGGATGACGGCCGACGTCATCCGGGCGTACTGCGGCATCCATGGCATGACCGAGGCTGAAGGCAGGCGGCTGTTCCATGCGAATACCCGCCGGTTTTACCGGCTGTAGCCCCCTCTGCGCCGCTTGTAACCGGGAAAGGCCTGCCATCTACCATGTACCGCTTTTTGCCGCAGCTCAGCCTGCGGCGATGCTTTCTTCCGGTGAACCGGCAGGGTTAGATACGGCAGCGGCCTCTGCCAGCCGGTCATACTGCTCCGCCAGCTCGGAGAAGAGCTGCTCGCCCAGGGCTGTCCAGCGGGCATGCTGGCCCAGAACATCCAGCGCCTGCCTGATCTGGGCCAGCACCTCCTGCATTCTGACCGGGATATCGGGATGCGGAACGGCGGCGCCGGCAAGCTCATACCACAGCCCGATGCGCACGAACACAAAGAGACCGTGCAGAACTCCTTTCAGTGGGCGCAAATCCTCCCGCCAGGGCGAAGGAACCCGCTCCTCCGGGCTGTTCAATAACAGATCATCCAGTTCAAACAGCTGGTCCAGCCGGGCGTGGCCGAATTCATGAATCAGATTTTCGGTCGTCCACATCAGATTGCTGCGGTGAGACATGAAAACAGCTCCCTGGAACAGGTTATGGGTAAGCGCCCCGATCTCGCGGGTATCCAGAAGATACACCGCCCGCACATGCGCGGACGCCTCCCGGTACATCTGCGGCCAGACCTCCTTGATCAGGTCCATAGCCTTCTCGTAATACCACATATCCGCGAGAGGCACGGAACGAATCGCCGGAAACGACGGCTTTTCCTTGCCGTAGGATTGTATGATCTCCGGCAGCTCCTGCTCCAGAAAGGCTTCAACGAGCGGATCGGAGCCCCCGAACTGGATGTCGCCATGCTTGTAGAAGCCAAGCCGCTTGAGCAGCGGAGCGGCTGTCTCCTTTTCGCCGGTCAGCTCGGAGATTCCGACCTCGAACCGCCGCTCTCCTGCAGATATCCGTACCCTGTCCCCCGTCTTGGCCAGCCTGACATGCATCCCCTGCGCTTCCGTGCCAAGATTCACGGCTGTGATGCAGCCCGGAAAATATATGCAGCCTTCCGCATCCGTCTGCAGCACCGCAGTATCCGGCCCCTCCTGATGCTTCCACAGCGGGATGAGGACCAGACGCGCAAATTCCTCCAGCAGCTGCTCCCTGAGCGGCTTGTCAGGTATCCCTCCTTGAAAGGCAGGAAACAACCGGGTATCCATCCAATTCACCAGCACAGGATGCATGAGCTCACGGTAATGCTCTTCGTGCAGCATGCTGTCCCAGCGCAGCAGGTCCGCATCCTGCTCCGCGCAAGCCTGCAGATGATGCCTCAGCCGCTCCATGCGGCGCTTCACCATCAGGGTATATACAAAATCATTCTTCATTTCGGACGGCTGTACAAACTTGAACATCTACATAACCTCCTTGGTTGCGGCCCCTGCTTCCGCAGCAGCCGGATGATGCACCGACGCATCCGAATCCTTGCGGATAGCCGGGTTCATAACCATCAATACGATCACCATAATCCCGAAAATCCCCATCACACCAAAGAAGCTGCGCACCGGTATCCATGACAGCAGCATGCCCGTAAGCATCATGGCGAGCGGACGGGAGCCTTCTGTCAGAACTCTCATCATGCCGGCCGCACGCCCCAGCACAGGACGAGGCACCTTAAGCATAAACAGCGTCTGCAGCGTTACATTGGCCAGCGGGCTGCCCAGGCCGGCGATGAATACAAACAGCGCTTCCCATACCAGCCCCCGAATCCAGAACAGCATGCCAAGACCGGTCATCAGCAGACCGAGACCGATGGACATGGTAACGACATAAGGCCACCGTCTGACGAAGCCCGTTACCAGCGCACCAGCGGCAATGCCGATGAAGAAGGAAATTTCCAGCACCGCGAGCTCAGAAGAGTTATGGACCATAAGGGGAAACAGCAGAGCGGTGGGGGACAGCATGAAGTTGATCAGCATAATGTAAATGATCAGATTACGCAGCAGAGACTGCGTCATAATCGTGTCCAGCCCTTCCTTGAAATCGGCGGCCAGGCTGGCAACATTCATTTTCTCTTCCTTTCGCTCCGTCATGCGGGCATCCCGTACCGTCATAAGCAGTAGGCAGGATACAAAAAACGTAGCCGCATTAAAACTGAACGCATACACCGTTCCAAAAGTTAGCAGCCATGCCCCGAGAGCAGGAGCCGATAATCCTACCACGGTCTGTACCAGTTGGGCCACACTTTGGGCCTGAAACATATACGGTTCGGGCACGACATTCCGGACCGTGACCGCCCTGGCCGGTCCGAAGAATGCCGTGAAGGATGACAGCAGGAGCGCGGCCACGATGAGCTGGTACGGCTGCAGCAGTCCGGTGGCCCACAGCAGGATGACCATGCCGATAATGAGCCCGCGCGCAATATCGCAGCAGATCAGAATTTTCCGCTTGCTGCTGCGGTCCACAATGACACCGGCGAACATCCCGAGCACAATGAGCGGCAGCGTTTCGGCAACGAGCAGAACAGACATCCATAAGGCGCTTCCCGTGAGCAGCTTCATCAGCCAGATCAACGCAATGGCATAGACGCCATCCCCGATGACCGATACCGTCTGGGACAGCAACAGCAGCCGATAGTTGCGGATGGAAAATAAAGCTCTGTAGGAATCGTCCATCCCCCCGTCCCCCCTCCGATTCAATTACTGGGCGTCGGCCCCCGAAACATACTTACGGCGAGCGTGTGCCATTCACAATCCGGATCGTTTGAAACCAGATTTTCATCATCAAACTCCTGCTGAAGCTCTTTAAGTCTCGTCATGTACTCATCGATGCGGGAGACAGGCACCTTGGCATGCACCATGCCCATATGAAAGAGATCTCCCCGGTTCATATTGGTGAGCAGCGCCGTTTTGACAACCCCGAGGATATACATGGCGGCAGACAGCCGCTCCGAGTCGCTGTAGCTGCTGCCCACCAGCAGATGAAACGTGTCCGCCTTGGAGGAATAGCATTTCTCGACAATTCCGCCGCTGACCTTTTCTGAATGCAAAGTAATAAATTCCTGCTTCAGCATGCTGTCGAGAATATAATTCATTTTGGCCCTCGAACAGCCGAGCCGGTCGGCCAGCTCTCCCGCAGTGGAAGGCTTATCCATAATGCTCAGGAATACCTCCAGCCCCCTGTCTTTAATGAGCCGCTCCAAAAGCTCCGGCTTTCCCTGTACTTCACTGCCGCTGCCGTATTGCGATGGCGTCATGATTCATCCTCCTTACAGTAAAATAGCCAGTTCCTCTGAGCCTACACCGAGGGCCGAAAGGGCCATCCGATCCTGATTGAACAACTCGCAAGCGAACGACTGCAGCTCTTCAGCGGTCAGGCGCTCGATTTCGACCCGCTCCAGATCGATGAAGAAGTCTCTGTTCAGGAGCGCGTAACGACCTGTAATCTGCAGCAGCTTGGCGTCATTGCCGGGAACCTGCATCAGGTTGGTGATTCTTGCCGCCTTCACCCGCTGGAGCTCTTCCTCTCCAACGGCACCTGTTTTCAAGTCCTCCAGTACGGATAAGATGGCCTCGTAAACCTCCTTGATCTGGTCCCGGCGGCAGTTCACCTGGATGCTTAAATATCCGCTGAGCGCATAGCTTTGCGTATAAGAAAAGACCAGATAGGCAAGCTCCCGCTTCTCTCGAAGCTCCACATGCAGGCGTGACTTCAGCCCTGAGCCGAGAATGACGGACAGAAGATTCATCAGCTGCCTTTCCTGGGAATGAAAGGACGCCCCCACAAAAGAAATATTCAAGTCCACCCTTGGATTTGCGGTAGGCAAGCCCAGAATGCTCGGTTCGATTTCAATGACAACATCCCGCTGCTTCCCCTGATACTTCCAATCGCGGAAATAACGGCCCACCTGCTCGATGACTTCTTCAGGCTCAACATTGCCCTGGACAATCATCTGGGTATTGTTCGGAATATAATAGTGATGCAGCCTCTCTTCAATCTGCTCCCGGTTAAAGCCAAGAATGTTGTTCCGGTTCCCGATCACAAATTGCCCCAGGGAACGGTTGCCCCACAGGGCTTGCTCCACCAGCTCTTCCTTGATTCTGCCTGAGGAAAAATAGCTTTCCGCTTCATGAAGGATAATATTGCGTTCATGCTCCAGACTCTCCGGACTTACGTTGTTATTCATGACAATACTGCCCAGGCATTCGATCATCATCGGCAAGTGCTCCCGCTGGGCAGACAGTGTACAGCGTGTCATCTCCTTGCCTGTAAACGCCTCATACAGCGCACCCCGGTCCATCAAACCGCCGAGCAGGTGGCGGGCATGACTGTTCATATTCGTATAATTAAAGGACACATGTTCGATAAAATGGGAAATGCCGTTCACATGATTCTCTTCGTTCTTGACACCGTGATTGATAAATACGCCGATATTCATTGTTCTTGCATGAGGTATTTTGCGTATGGTCACCTGCAGGCAATTTTCAAAAACAGCTTTGGTCACCAGCTCAGAGAACATCCTATGATCCTACTCCCTTCCCCGGATGGGCCTCGCACGGGCCCTGTACCGCAAAAAGCGGCAGAGCCGCCGTCATACAAGAGCGGCTCCCGCTTCCCGCTTATTTCAGGCTGCTGGCTAGAAGGACACGCTCACCGATACTTTGACAGCTTCCTGGATTCCCTGCTCGCCAATCTTGTTCTCCTCGGCAGATCCCAGCAATGCTTCGGACAGCGCCGAATCACTGATGATCACCTCACCCTGGCTGTTTACCGTGAATGCCTCCGGGCTGAGCGTTAACTGTTTTTTCTCCTGTGCCATTTCAATCTCTCCTTTTAAATAAAATGGGATAAGTAAGTAAAACGTTCATCAATCGTACTTTCTAAGAAGCCAGACAGTTCCGCCTACCGGACAACGTTCATACCCGTTTTTTTGATCCTCACCTCCCCTTAGGGTGATCCTCCCGTTATGCCAAGCCTTCAGGACATGGTACTAAGCTGATTCTCCCCGCTTCTGCCTGGAGCAGACAGCTCCCGCAGACGCTGCAATCCGGCTTGCTTGGGTGTATAGGTTCCCAGCGAAACAGCCAGAGCCAAATAAACTTCGCCCTCGGTTACCATCCAGCGCCGCTCCACAAACCTTTCCAGACAATGCCTCACCTCGTCCTCATGCACCGTAACCCCCTGCTCGCGCAAGCGAATGACAATGTTCGGGATCGATATCATATTGTCACATGCTTGATAAATCATTGTTTCATGAAAAGTGAGCAGCGTTGTAGGCTGTGCGGAAGCTGAACGTGTATCCACCAGAATGATCCGGTCATCCTTGAGCACGGAAAAGAACTCACTCTCCCCATGTTCAGCCTGCCAGCTTTGGACGGCCTGGCGCATACGGGATGTGTACGAAAACGGGTTTTGGTGGTCTATGTAGTCAAAATCGAAATGGTAGGCGATCTGTGCCAGCTGCTCGGAAGGAAGTACAGGATAGATCAGCTCATAGGAACGGAGCGGCCAGATATTGCAGATCCCGTAGGCTTCCGGATTCATGAAATACGGACTGAAACGATCAAGCCGGATAGGCGCGGTCCCTCCCGGGGGCATCAGGTGGGTCAAAGCCGGGATCAGCTCTGCGGCCGCATCATATTCCCACTCGTTCTCGCCGGGAAAGCCGTACAGAAAATTCCATAGCGGTGTTACCGAATATTCAGAGCACCATTTCAGCAAACGGATGTTCTGGAGCATGCTCACTCCTTTTTTCATCAGCTTCAGCACGGAGGTGATCATACTCTCGATACCTGGCTGCACGTAATGAAACCCGGCTTCCTTGAACAGCTTGATTTGCTCTTTGGTCAGGTTCGCTTTGGTTTCATAGAACATGTCAAGATCAAGCTCATTGTCCCTGATGACCGGAAGTACCGTTTTGAAATAGTTCATGTCTATGATATTATCCACGGCCGTCGCTTTATTCGTGTACTGTCCGTACCGTTCTTTTAAATACATGATTTCGTCCAAGGCCCTTGCGGGCGATTTGCTGCGAAAGCTCATGGTAGAGCCGTTGAGCCCGCAAAACAGACAGTGTGATTTTTGTCCCCACCAGCAGCCCCTGGAGGATTCAAAGAGGAAACGGCGCCTGGTCTTGTGATCCGGCAGGCCCAGCCCGTCAAATTGTGCAAAATAATCATCATAGTCCGGATAAGGAAGAGAATTCATATCATGAATAGATGGAGAAGAAGCTGTCTGCTCCGGATGTTGTCCATCAAGGGCAGAGCGAAGGATGATGCCTGGACCGGCGCTTGCGGCCGGATCCCCGGTATCCCGAAGACGATCGATGAAGGAAATAAAGGATTGATCCCCCTCACCCGAGCATACCGCGTCAATGAAGCCGAAATTGCGAAGTGTCCCCAGTCCCATTGGGCTCTCGACATTGGAGCCGCCAAAGATGATCAATTTGTCGGGAAAACGGGACTTTAGAAGTTTAGCCATGCTTAGAGAGGCTGTATTTTGCTCAAAAACTGTAGTAAAACCGATGACATCGTAGCGAGTCCAGTCATAATCGGTCAGGCAGCTGTCCAGAAAAGAGTCAACTTTGGCACGCACATCCAGCAGGCGCTGGAAAGCCTGTCCTTTATTGGAGGAATTCCTCCTGAATCGGGAATACGTCGTTATCAGATACTCCTTATATTGTTCAAACGTATCTTCCCCATCAAATAACGATTGTGAGAAAATCCAGTCCCCTGCCAGCGCATTGGTCGGGTAGGTTGAATTTTCGGCAAAACAATCGTACTCCTCCAGGCCGATCAGCGCTGCGAACTTCAGATTCAGGTACAAGGTATCACAGTCAATACCACGGCTGCGCAGTCCGGACTGAAGCAGACCAAGCCCGATCGACGGCCGGTAGGCCGAGGCAAAGGGCATGCTTACAAGTGCCACATGCATAACGTTCCTCCTCCTGCTTGCAAGCTTGAAATTCGACGGCTTCCGACCTTGACTGGACCGGGATGCGAACACAAGAAGCGGCCAGAGCGGGTGTGAAATACTCAGTGGTTTCCGCCTTTAGAGGGCCTGACAGGATGTAAGGAGCTTTAAGCCTTGGTTGATCGATGTAATATGTGTAAATGATTTCCGTTTCGTTCATTGTAATCAGATCATCTCTTGATTTCAAGCAAATTTTGATAGATCAGATTAAAAATGTTTTCTTTACTGCTTCAAGAATCCCTTTTGCTCAAGAAAGCTCTTCATGTGAAGGCGTACCGGTTCAGTCAACCGCACCGCCATAATCTCCGACCACGGGGTCGTCCGTTCCCCGCTCGTACGCTCAGACAAATAATGGCCCATCGTCTCGTCATACAGCTTCACCTGCTCCATCGTCTGGTTCGCATCGTAACCGTTCATATGCAGAACGGCGGCCTGCGGCAGACGGGGGCGCAGACCAGGCTCCTGGTCAGGCACACCTACACACATACCAAACACCGGATAGACCAGCTCCGGCAGACCCAGCAGCTCGGCTACTTCGGCAATATGGTTGCGGATGCCTCCAATATACACAATGCCCAGACCCATCGATTCCGCGGCAATGGCCGCGTTCTGGGCCGCAAGCGCGGCATCAATCGTAGCGATGATGAAATTTTCCGTCGAATCTTCATAGGATGTCTGATCAGGCCTATGCTCTTCTGTCACACGTTTCAAACGGTACAGATCAGCACACCAGACGAGGAACACAGGACACTGCTCCACATACGCCTGACCTCCGGCCAGTGCGGCAAGCTGCTTTTTCAGGCCTGGCTCCGTGACTGCGATCACCGAATATGCCTGCACATTGCTGGAGGTTGACGCCATTTGCCCCGCCGCCACAATGGAAGCCAGCTGCTCCTGCGAAACTTCCTCCTGCTTGAATTTACGGATCGATCTGTGGTTCATTAATACGGACAACGTTTCGTTCATGGTTCCTTCACCCCTAATCCTGACAATATAAACCGTATCGCTTCTGCCGCAATATGGTCGACCCCTATTTTCTCATCAGCGAACACATCTTCAAAATTGACCATATGTTTGTGGGACAAGGCCACACTCATCACCATGACAAGGGCATTGGTTGCCGAACCGAAGAAGAATATTCCATCCTCCTTCCCTCTCAGCAAAAGTGATCTTACCTGCGCCCAGACCTCAACCAGAACATTCATCACAATCTGCCTGCGCGGTGAGCGCAGCAGCATTTCCTGTTGGATCATAAAGCTTAGCTCCCCATCCTGGTAAGTCAAGCGAATAATCCGTGAAACCAGCAGACGAATCCCTTCAATGGGGTCCAGATCGGCGAAATTTATACTCTTCAGCTCCCTAATGGGAAAAAAGTGCTCAAAAACCGCCTGATATACACCCTCTTTCCCCCCGAAGTGGTAAGATATCAGCGCGATGTTGGCACCTGCCTCTTCACAAATCTGCCGACAGCTCGTTCCACTATAGCCGTGCTGGGCAAACAGCTTCTTGGCCGCCAGCAGGATACGCATTTTGATATCCGGTTCCGTCTGCGTCATTCTACCCCGATCTCCTTCGTCATATGCTAGTTTTATTATGTATCTTTGCCGAAGGGGAATCAAGCGGGCCCTGCTGCATGACCCGCAAAGAGATTCGCCTTTCGGCTGCTTAAGTGGTCTTCGGCACTACTGCGGGAGCCACTGCCGGTTTTCTCTTCAGAGCTGTTGCCAGCAGGGCAACTCCCATGCATACGAGCAGAATAAGAGCAAGCACTCCCGCCGCATGGCCAGCGCCCGGCCCTCCTAGCTGCAGGCTCATAATGCCGTTGACGGCATAGGTGGCCGGTAAAAACGCCCCGATGTGCTGATAGAAGCCGTTCAGCATTTCACGCGGCACCATCGCTCCCGAGGATACAAGCTGGATGGACAGCATGGTGATGTTGAAAAACATGCCCGGCATGCCGAATACGATCAGGAACATTTGGGTGAAAAACATGAAAGTCAGCATCAGCAGCCCTTCATACAGCCACATCAGCCCAAAGCCCTGCTCCATCTGTCCTCCCAATATGTTGATCAGAACCGTTCCCACAAACGAAACAACCAGTGCCGTTCCCACGTTAATCAGCACGCGCGCGCCATATTTGCTCCATTTGCCGACCTGATTGCCGAGGGCCATTGTGGACTGCTGAATATTCAGCCCCATGATCATGGAGCCTACAAACGTAGCCAAAACCATCATCATTGGCACCATTTGATTGTTCATTCCATTCACCGGGTGAATGGAAGTCACCTGCGACTCCACCTTCTCCGTTAACGCCCCGGCTGTCTGTTCCGCTGCTGCCTCCGGCATATTGGCCTGGACAAGCGCCGCCGTCGTTCCTTCCACCGCCGCCTGGCTGTTGATCGTGGCCGTGACCTTCTGCTCAACACCCTGCATGATGCTCTTGATCGTCATCGGATTGGCTTCATTGATGGTGTAGCGGATTTCCGCCTTCTCCACCGGTGACGTCAGCCGGGCCGTAAAATCAGCCGGTATTTCCATCACCATCTGCATTTCCCGGTCATTGAGCCGTTTTTGCGCTTCCTCTGCCGTCAATCCGGTTACGATTTGAAAAGGCAGACTGCCTTCCAGCTCATTGGCAATCGTCTTGCCGACGTTCTGATCCTCGTTGACGATAGCTATTTTCAGATTGCTGCTGCGCTCGGTTACTCCACTATATGCAGTCATCCAGATAACACTGAAAATAATCTGGAACATCAGAGCGGTAATGATGCCCACAATGGTCATGGGCTTGCTGAAATAAAGCTTTAATGCTTTAAGCATGTTTCATCCTCCAAATTTAAATTAATCACACGTTTAAATCAAACGTTTGTTTAAAATATATTGGATTTGAAACTATATGTCAATATTTTTATGTAATTTTCATTATGGACAGTCAGGACGCCAGCCGATCGTGGCAAGACATGTGATACTCGCTTTTCAGGAGCCTTGCACGATTATCCCGTTGGATCAGGTACAGAAAAACAGAAAACCGGGAACCAAAAATACACTTTAGGCACGTTAAAGAAAATAACGGAGCATATGAGGCACAAAAATGCCTGTTGTTACGCTATTCAGGACCCTTGAATGGGTCTATTATTTTTTAGATTGTGCCTTATGGAGAAGCAGATCGGTTCGAGGTCATGAGACGATCTTAGGAGAAAGCAGAGCGTTTAGGTGATGTGAAACCGACCGAAAGAGAAGGAGGGAGAAGGAAGAAGCGGAGCAAGGCATCGGAAAAATAAAAAGAGCCTGGTCCTCGTTGCAGCTTGAACTCGAATTTTTCCAATTTCCTCGTTCATACTAGGGCGTGTCTGAAAACTAACATCAATGGAGCTAGCCGACACTAGCCCACACCGATCAAGCGACGCACCTTATGCTCACCTTTCCTCGTTCAAGTACTGCGATCAGGCCGCAGCCGCAAGAGGCTGAACCGGTTGGCACGCAATCAGTTGGCGGTAAGGGATCGCCGGAATCGCCACGCTCATGTACAGCAACTTCTGCCACATCGTTTCTTCCCCTTCGGACAGGCGCAGGCGGCGGCGTCCGGTGTACTCGTTGAGGTACGCCTGCAGATGCTTTGTTCCTAAGGCTACATACGTACTCTTCAGCGATGTCCACGCCTCTCTTACCACTTTCCGCAAGGGTCTATACAGTCGATAGGCTTGAGGGAACGACTGTACCTCCGATGCACGGACATCTACCTGTTCGCTGATGAACGCAGCAAGTTCGTGACGATTTGCTCTTTGCCCCTCTCCCTTCTTCTGCGGGATTAGGTGGATTTTGACCTGCTCCGGCTCGCCTGACTCCGTGACCGTGCACCCCGCTACGACTACCGAAGCATGCGGATGAGGAAACTGAGGCCGGGACGGATTACACCCATACAGGTCGCTGTTCACCTTCACATCTCCGCAGAGCAGCTCCCGGGCGTCGAACTCTCCGATGGCATGGCGGATTCGGTGCAGCATCGCCCAGGCGGTCTTGTAGGTGACCTGGATCACCTGACTCAGCCGCATCGCCGAGATGCCGTCGGGCAGCAGGAACAACTCCAGCGCCTGGAACCACTTGGTCAGGGGGAGATGCGTTCGTTCAAAAATCGTGCCCACCAAAGCCGACGTTTGATGCGCACACCTGGTGCACTCGAACAAAGGGACACGTCGGGAAGTTAGACGACTGCAGCGGGTGTGAGCGCAGCGTGGACAGACGAAGCCATTCGGCCACTTCATCGCGATCAATGCCTCCATGCAGGCCTGCTCGTTGTGATAACGACTGCTAAAGGATTGAAGTTTCGTTTCCACTTGGACTTCCATGTCTGCTCGCCCCCGAATCCATAATCCATAATCCATAATCCATAATCCACGAACATAAGTTCTTTTTCATTATACCAAACACATGTTCCCATTTCAAGTCGAACAGCCCACTTGAGCTGCCTCTTTTTTCTTATCTCTTTTCTCTTTTCTCGTTTCTCTGTAGTCCTTCCCCTAGGCCCTCCGAACCTCCAACCCCCGCATTCTGACTGAAAGGGATAATCGTGCAAAGCTGCATGAAAAGGCATTAGGCATTAGGCAACAGACAACGGGGCCTTTGCCGATTTCATGCTGTGAAAGTTGAGTTGAATATACCAGCCACTTCATTCACCGGTACTCTTACTGTAACAATTATGAAGCCTATATAAAGTTCTGGCTCAATCCGTCCAGATGGACTACTCACATTCTTTACATCTTCGAAAGAACCGACAAAAATTGCCTTGAACAAACGAAGTGTTCAAGGCATACTCCCTGCCAAGTGCCCGGAATTGTTCTGGAGAAGCAGAGCGTCCGCCTTCGTCCCCGGATTTCTTACGCTGCCTGCTTCAATCAGGAAATTCAGGGACAACAGCAATCGGAGGGACAATCCGGGCCACGGCCCCAACAGCGATCAGAAGAGTAATCCGGGTACGCCCCACTCCAGGCATGCCCCCCTTACAACTTGACCCGTTGCAGCCGCAGCGCGTTCAGCACCACCGAGACCGAACTGAATGCCATCGCCGCTCCCGCCAGCCATGGGGCCAGGAAACCGAGCGCCGCAATCGGAATGCCGATGACATTGTAGGCCAAAGCCCAGAACAGATTCTGCTTGATGTTGGCCATCGTGCGGCGGCTCATCTCAATCGCATCGGGAATACTGTTCAAATCGCCGCGCATCAGCGTAATATCCGCAGCCTCCATCGCTACATCCGTGCCTGTGCCCATGGCCATGCCGACATCCGCCGTAGCCAAAGCAGGTGCATCGTTAATGCCGTCACCGACCATGGCGACAGAACCGCCAAGCTGCTGCAGCTTCTTCACTTCGTCTGCTTTTCCTTCCGGCAGCACTTCGGCCAGCACACGCCGGATTCCGGCCTGCTTCGCCACCGCCTGCGCCGTCCGCTCGTTATCACCGGTGATCATCAGCACTTCAACCCCCATCTCATGCAGACGGGACACGGCTTCACGCGAAGTATCCTTGATGGTGTCGGCCACTGCAGCCAGCCCTGCATACCGGCCATCCACGGCAATGATCATAGCCGTCTTGCCGCTGCTCTCTAGCTGCTCCATCAACTCATGGACCTGTGTATCAAGCTGCACCCGTTCCCGTTCCATCAGCCTGCGCGTACCCGCCAATACCGTGCTGCTCTCAACGACAGCCTTGACGCCATAACCTGGGATATTCTCAAAGGCAGATGCCTCCGCCAGCTCCACGGAACGGGCCGATATCCCCACAACGATGGCCTCCGCCAGCGGATGCTCCGAGCCCTTCTCCGCAGCTCCCAGCAAGCGCAGCAAACGCTCTTCCGGCATACCGGTTGCCGGGATGATGTCCGTCAGCTCCGGCTTGCCGTTCGTAACAGTGCCCGTTTTATCCAGCACCACCGTACGGATATTCCGTGCAGCCTCCAGATGCTCTCCGCCCTTGAACAGGATGCCGTATTCGGCCGCCCGGCCCGAGCCTGCCATAATCGACGTCGGTGTAGCAAGCCCAAGCGCACAGGGGCAGGCGATGACGAGAACAGCAATCGCCTTCTCCAGCGAGCCGGCGAAATCGCCCGGTGCAGCGAAGAAGTACCAAACCGCAAAGGTCACCAGCGCGATGCCCACGACAATCGGGACAAAAATACCCGAGATGACATCCGCAATCCGCTGGATCGGAGCTTTGGAGCTTTGCGCCTCCTCCACCACCCTGATAATTCGCGCCAGCGTGGTGTCTGCGCCCACACGGGCCGCGCGGATTTTCAGCAGCCCGTTCTTGTTCAGGGTCGCCCCGGTAACCGGATCACCCTGCTGCTTCTCGACCGGCAGGCTTTCCCCGCTCAGCATCGATTCGTCCACCGCCGAGCGTCCTTCCATGACTTCTCCGTCAACCGGGACCTTTTCCCCCGGACGCACGATCAGAGTATCCCCAACAAGCACCTGCTCAATGGGCACATCCAGCTCCTGTCCGTCCCTTACAATCCGGGCCGTACGTGCCTGCAGTCCCATCAGGCTTTTAATGGCATCAGAGGACCGGCCCTTGGCCACCGCCTCAAACCATTTGCCTACCAGGATCAGCGTAATGAGCACCGAACTGGTCTCATAGTACATTTCAACCTGACCGTGTCCGTGCATTCCAAGCGATTCCAGTGTGAGATACAGACTGTAGAAGTATGCCGCCGAAGTCCCCAGTGCCACAAGCACATCCATGTTGGCGCTGCCGCTGCGCAATGCTTTGAAAGCACCAACATAGAACTGCCAGCCAATAATAAACTGTACAGGTGTCGCCAGAATGAGCTGGAACCACGGATTCATAAACAGCTCAGGCACATAGAGGCCGGAGGTGAAGCTGAAGTGCCCCACCATCGCCCATAGCAGCGGCAGCGACAGGATGGCGGAAATCATCCATTTCCACTGCTTGCGCCGGATTTCACGCCGCCGCACATCGGAGATGTCCGTGCCTTCCGACTGCAGGACGGCACCGTAGCCAAGCTGCTCCACTTTTTTAACCATGTCCACAGCGGTGACCGCACCCGCCATATACTCCACATGCGCGGTTTCCAGCGCCAGGTTGACGCTGGCCGAGGTCACGCCAGGCATTCTCGACAGTCCCTTCTCGATCCGGCTGGCACAGGCGGCGCAGGTCATTCCGGTAATATCAAAATTCGCCTGTTCCACGGCCGTACCGTACCCGAGAGAGCCAATCTTATCCCGCACGTCCTTAAGATTCGCAACCTCCGGATCAAAGCTTACTGTCGCCTGCTCCAAAGCCAAATTGACGTTTGCCTGTGTTACCCCCTCCATCCGGTTGAGCCCTTTTTCAATCCGAGTAGCGCAAGCCGCACACGTCATGCCTGTAATATGCAGTGTTGCCTGCTCGTTCCCTTCCGCTTGTGCGCTCATTTTCGATCATCCTCCTCTATCTAAAATACCCCAGTGGGGTATAATTCACTTTCAAAGAAAGAGCTTCATCCCCTGAAGCTCCCCCTCGCTTTTGCAAAAGCCTGGTTTCTGTATCTCGTTTCAGACCACATCATAACCCTGATCTTCTATCGCATCCTTAATCGCCTTCAACGTTGCTTTGCCCTCATCAAATTCGACCTCTACCGTCTTGGATGCAAGATCGACCTTGGCGCTGCCCCCTGCATTTTTAACGGCTGTTTGTACAGCATTAACGCAATGGTTGCAGGACATTCCTTCTACATTCAGCGTAACTTGTGCCATTGTTCATTTCCTCCCTGGATATATTATTTCATCAATTTCTTGACAGTAACCAAAAGCTCATCAATCACTTCATCTTCTCCCGCCTGTATGCGTTCGATCACACAGCTCTTCATGTGCCCTTCCAGCAGCAGCTTGCCGACACCGTTCAACGCGGACTGGACAGCCGCAATTTGGTTCAGTACATCGTCGCAATAGGTGTCTTTCTCAATCAGTCCCTTGATGCCACGGATCTGCCCTTCAATCCGGTTCAAGCGCGATATCATGCTGTTCTTCAGTTCAGGAGAATGATGGCTGCGTCTGACCGCCGTTTCTTCACCGGTGTCAGTATGGCCGCAGGCGTGGACATTGCCGTCAGCCTGCACCGCATCTGCTCCCATTTCCGGATGCTTCACTGGCTGTTCCCTCCCCCATGTGTTATACACACATCATAATATACCCCCACAGGGTATGTCAAACCCATTTATCTCAATATTCGAAAAACATAATTTTCGACCAAAAATGTCCATGAATTTGGTAAAAAATACTCATTACATTTTACTTGATTCTGGTATAATGTCTACAATATTTCATTTTATTCGAAAATTCGCGGTTTATTCTTGCTTGTTCACAACGTCTTTTACACAAAAATGCAAGAACATGAAGAGTTATTTCGAAGGATTTTGTTGAAACCGCTCACGTTGTATCATCACTTATACAAATCACGTTACGGAGGATGCGCTATGGTGTATGATGGAGTGCTGCTCGGCTTGATCACCGGTCTGTTCAGGGGCGGATTTCGTCAGGGTTTGACGGGATTAAGCCATATCCGGCTGGTTGCCGGCTGGATCTTTCCACTCCTGCTGCTCGTTCAGCTTGGTATTTTTTATCTTCAGGAGGACTCCGCCTTTCTGGCTTCCATTAATGGCTATCTGTTCATGGCCGTTTATGTGGCAGGCCTTGTATTTCTCTGGCTGAACAGACATCAGCCCGGCTTCCTTATCATTCTGATCGGCGTGTTCCTGAATTTTCTCGTTATGGCTGTCAACGGTGGGCGTATGCCGGTATCTTTGACCGCCTCCTACGTCCTGGGCCCTTATTATGTTGAACTGCTGCAGTCGGGAGAGGTTATATCCAAGCATTTTATGATGAATGACAGCACCCGCCTTTCTTTTCTGGGTGATATCATCCCCCTGTCCGCCCCTTATCCCCGCACCCAGGTGATCAGCGTCGGTGACGTCGTGATGAATGTCGGCATCTTTCTGTTCATTCAGCGTGTCATGGTGGTCAAGAAGAAAAAAATAAACAAACAGGTGAATCCGCATCATGCCTAATATACAGCATACTACGCTGAAGGGAGGTAGAAGAGGATGAAAAACATCAAATATTCACGCATTGTTGTAAACGCCATTATTATTGCTTCTGTTGTTATCGCTCTGACTTCCGGATACAAGATTGGCGGTTAATGATTTGTATCCATCACCCAGACAGGCCGGGATCGGCCTGTTTTTTCGTGTATTCTCCGGCAGTGTCGATTGTGGTCACATCATTGCGAATGAGTGGATTTTTCGCACAGACCCTGATATGTTAGACATCAAGATTCCCTACAAGGCAGGAGAACAATACCCATGAGATTATTGAAATCTCTCCATCAGCACATTACCCCTACCGGCATCTACGCTGTAGTGATATGCCTCGCTGGTGCCGCGATATTTGGATATACGAACAAGGGGTCCTTTTTGCAGTATTCCTCCTTGGAATGGGTTACCGTCTATTCCATGCTGGGAGCTGTGCTTATCCTTGAATACTTCACGTTTCAGCTTCCGCCTGCAAGCAACAAGCAGTCCATGGACTCGTCCGTTTATCTTGCCTGCATATTCGTCCACGGCAGCGAAGTTGCCATCTTCATCCTGCTGCTAACGAGCGTAATTGCGGCGATCCGGGATTACAAGCTTTCCTGGTGGAAGCATTTTATCAATTTTTCCATTTACGCGTTGTCTATTTTTTCAGCAGCCTCCATTTTTCAATGGGCCGGAGGGTCCCAGGGGCCGCTTAATGATGGTTATATCGCCGCTTATGTTTTGTCCATGCTCACCTATTTTGCGGTAAATACGTTCACCCTGGGGTTATACTTCTATTTGGCCTACGAAGGCTCGTTAAAGCAGCTGCGGAGAGCCTTCGTCGCAGAATCCCTGCTGGTGTACCTGTGCACGCTGATTCTGTCGCTGGTGCTGACCGTGCTGATCTATCACAACGGCATTCTGGGGCTGGTGCTGTTCCTGGGGCTGAGCATGCTGCTGTCACACGCCTTCAAGAAGCTGTTTGATATGTTCAGAGATGTGGAAGAAAAGTCCATCATGGACCGCCGGACCGGTTTATATAACCACAGTTATTTTGAAAATGCGCTCGAATCCGAGCTGAAGACAGCAAGAAAAGACAAGCTCCCCCTGTCGCTTGCCTTAATAGATATCGATGACTTCAAGAGGTTTAACGATCAATTCGGCCATCTGAAAGGGGATCAGCTGCTCGGGTTTCTGGGCAATCTGTTGAAGAAGGAAACGGAAAAGACCAGCATAACCGCCTCGCGATACGGCGGCGAGGAATTCACCCTGCTGATGCCGGGGTATTCCGCCGAACAGGCCTATGAAATGGTCAATCGCATCCGCAAGAAGCTGAACGATTCCCATTATGAGGGGGTGGAGATTTTCCCCCACGGGTGCCTATCCTTCTCAGCCGGCATCTCGGAATATCAGGCCGGGATTTACGATAAATCCCAGCTTGTGGATCAGGCTGACAAGGCCTTGTATTATGCGAAGCGTCAGGGGAAAAATGCAGTCCATCTATCCGGCAGCTATAATGAGACGGAACGCGAAATCGACCTCGCCCAGGATATCCGGGATATTGAGCAGCAGCTCACCTTATTTTTATACAAGGATATTAATGCCTTCAAACATTCCAAGCGTGTATTCAAATACGCCATGGATATCAGCGAAGTGCTGGGGCTAGGACAGGAGGAGAAACGCCGCTTTGTGCTTGGATCCCTGATTCATGATATCGGAAAGCTGGAAATTCCCTGGGATATTATGAACAAAAAAGAAAAGCTCACTCCCGATGAATGGAGGCTCGTGAAGGGACATGTTACCTGGGGCAGACGAATCGTCGAAGCCAACGAACGCTTTGAAGAGCTGATCCCGTTCATCGAGCTGCATCACGAGCGATATGACGGCACCGGTTATCCTTACGGCTTCGCGGGGGATGAAATCCCGCGGCTGTGCCGCATGCTTACCATTATCGATTCCTTTGATGCGATGACGACGGAGAGGCCCTATCAGCGGACGAAAACGTTCGAGCAGGCCCTGAACGAGCTGCGCGCCTGCTCCGGCACACAGTTTGATCCCGAACTCACCCGTATTTTTATCCGTTACATCAAAGACTCACATCTGTCCTCCCCTTACATCCGTTCACTGCAGTAGCTATAATGTAAAGAAAGAATGACTTAAGGAGAGCGGGATGAAATACAGACAACTCAAATGGATGATTCTTATCATTCCAACCATTACCGTCGGCTTGTGGGAATATGTGAGGCATCAGTTTCTGCTGCCTGTCATTTCAATGGAGACAGGCAACTGGCTGACTCCGTTCATTGTGTTTGTCATCAGTGTAACGCTGCTCAGGCGCCTGTTCACCCTCATGGAGGCATCCCGGGCCGAGCTTGAGAGGGAACGGGCCACCAAGGATGTGCTGCAGGCCCGGGAAATGCTTGCGCGGGAGCTGCATGACGGCATTGCCCAGTCGCTGTTTCTGCTGTCCGTCAAAATCGATAAAGCCGAACGCAGCATCGGCTCCGCTGCGGATTCATCGCATTGGAGCGGGATCCGCAAAACACTGCATGAGGTGGACCGATATGTCCGGCAGTCCATTTCCAATCTGCGTGATCTTCCGCCCCATTCGGACCGGGCGGCACTTCCCTCGATGCTGCAGCGGGTCAGAGACACAGCCGATGATGTCTACCCCCAGGCTGACGTGGAGTGGGACATGGCCGATGAAGCCTTGACGGCCCGTGAACAGGCCGAGCTGCTCGCTTGCATCCGGGAAGCGCTGCTGAACGCCCGCAAGCATGCCCAGGCCAGCCTGATCAGCATCCATGGAACGCCAGCAGGGCAGCAGGGCTGGAGGATGCTTGTTGAAGACAATGGCCGTGGCTTTGAGGGCGACCCGTTGGACAGGGCGGACAGGTACGGGCTGCGCATTACGAGGGAACGCGCAGAACAAATGGGATGGACGTTCACATTTGAACGGCGCAACGGCAGGACCGTAATGGAGATTTCCAAAGGAGGGCAAGTCAATTGAACAGGACAAGGGTGCTGGTCGCGGACGATTCAGCCCACGCACGGGAGGCGATCTCCGATATTCTGGCGGAAGACGGGGCTTTTGAAATCATCGGGGAAGCTTCCGGCGGAGAACAGGCTCTCCGCATGACAGAGGAGCTGATGCCGGATTTGATTCTGATGGATATTCGCATGCCGGATATGGACGGGCTGGAGGCCACTGGACTGATCAAGATGCGTTTTCCGTACGTAAAGATCGTAATCATCACCGTATCCGACGATGCGGCCCATTTATTCGAGGCGCTGAAGCGGGGGGCGCAAGGCTATCTGCTGAAAAACCTGTCTCCCTCCACCTGGCTGGAATACTTGCGGGCTGTAGTCAGTGATGAAGCGCCGCTGAGCCAGGAACTGGCTTACCGTATTTTGCAGGAATTCCCGGCTCCTCCGAAGCAGACGGCAGCAGGTCAGAGCCTGACCCCCCGCGAGCGGGAAATTCTGAACTGGGTGGCGTCCGGACAGACGAACAAGGAAATCGGGGAAGGGCTGGGCATCTCGGAGCAGACCGTCAAAAATCATCTCAAAAACATTCTTCATAAATTGCAGCTCGAAAACCGCGTCCAGCTTACACGTTACGCCCTGGAACAGGGACTGGTCGACCGGCAGCCGCGCAAATAAGCAGACAGGCACAGATACCCGTGCCTGTCTTTTAATTGTATTATTTGTAAATCATATGAATAGTTAAGCAAATAAAGTATACTTCTCAGCTTTCATGTGATATTTTTCATACTTCTGTCAAATTTCCGCGCTCAATTTTCCTGTAATATAGCCCATTGTGGGGATGTCCCCATTCCTTGCGAAATACTATAATGATCACTCATCAAGATTACTTATTGAAACATGTTCCGGAGGTGCCTTATGAACCGCAGCATCCGAGCCGTGCTGAGAGCCGGCTTTACAAGTCTTGGTCTGGCGCTGCTTTTCCTGTTCCCACATATGGCTTGGGCTCACGCTTCGCTTGTGGACTCCAATCCTGCCGCCAATGAGGTGCTCAGCGAGCCGCCTGCCGACATCGAGATGACCTTCAGCGAGCATTTGCAGCCTGCGTTTCTGTCCGTACAGGTGAGGGGCGCTAACGGTTCGAGAGTGGATACAGGAGACGCAGCGCTGTCCCCCGGCGATGCTGCGGTGGTTACTGCCAGCTTGAAGACCGGTATTCCCGACGGCGTTTATACCATAACCTGGCGAGTGCTGTCCGCTGACGGACACCCTATTCAAGGGGTTATTCCTTTCCAGGTCGGCACTGCAGGCGAGATGCCGGGCGGAACCGGATCTGCCACTCCTTCTCCCCCGGCCCGCCCTGACCTTGTTGCCGTACGCTGGCTGCTCTATGCGGGTTTGTCCCTGTTATTCGGGCTGCTGTGCTTCCGTCTTTACGTGTGGCGCAGCCATAACGAGAGCAACAGTTCCTGGCTGGAGGCGGGAGCGGCTCGCTTGCAGGCGCTGATCTGGACAGGCTTTGCCATAACCACCGCAGCGGTATTGGTCAGTCTGCCCTTGCAGGTCTCCTGGGATGCCGGGGTGCCGGTAGCCCGTGCCTTTTCCCCGGCGTTGATCGGTGAAGCCCTGCAGTTCACAACCGCAGGCAAGGTCTGGTTTGTCCAGGTCATGATTTTGCTGCTGCTCAGCGTGCTGCTGCTGTATGCTTTCGACCATGCCCAGCCTGAGCGCAGGCGGCTGTTGTGGTCCCATACGGCGGTCATCCTGATCCTCGGTATCATGCTGGCCAAAGCCTTCACAGGCCATGCGGCGGCGGCTCCGATCCCGGCTTTGACCATCACCGCCGATTTCGTTCATCTGGCAGCCGCCTCCTTCTGGATTGGCGCGCTCGCTGCCATGATCCTGTACTTGCCGGCAGCCACTCGGCAGCTTCCCGCCACGGAGAGCGGACGCGTCCGGAACGAGACGATGCGGCGGTTTGCCGGGTGGGGCATGACGGCGGCGGCAGTTCTGCTGGCGACAGGCATTTATACCGCCCTGGTGCATCTGCCTTCACTTGGCGCGCTCATCACAACAGGCTATGGTTATACGCTGCTTGGCAAAACAGCGCTGCTGATCGTCATGCTTGCCTTCGCCGCTTACCAGTTCCTGCGAGCCCGCCAGTCAGACGGTCGTACGCAGAACGGAGCCGCGATCCGCTGGGAGCTCTCCACCGGCATGCTCGTGCTGCTGCTGGCCGCGCTGCTTACCCATCTGTCCCCTACTGCAGGGGCAGAGACTGAGGCGGAAAACGGCTCTTTCCGGCAGACAGCAGCAGCAGGCAGCTATACGGTCGAGCTGTCCGTTGATCCGACCAGGGTAGGCAGCAGCAGCTTCCAGGTCTGGATCCGCGACACTGGCGAGCAGCCTGTTGCGGACATTCAGCAGATAACGCTGACACTGACACCTGAAGCTGATGGCAGCCAAAACCAAAGCCAGGAAATTGTGATTCCCGGCAAGTCTGCCCAACCGTTCGACGCTAAGGGCTTGCTTGCTGCCCCAGGCACCTGGACCGTTAAGGTGCATGCCCTGACCGGGTCCCTCGATTCCATCGATGCCGACTTCGAGCTGCCTGTTGCCGGCCCGTAACATGCTTATGGAAAGCCGACTGTACCATTCAGGGCTTCAAGGCAGCCGCAGCCCGAAATTATTTTAAAAGGAGTAAAAAAAACTGATGAATACAAACAATCGTTCCTTCAAAAAGAAATTGATGAAATTATCCTCCGCCTTTTCCGCTGCTGTGACGGGGGCGCTGTTGTTCGCCGGTATTGCCAGCGCGCATGTCACCGTCTCCCCTGCCGTCTCGCAGCCGGAAGCTTGGGAGACCTATACGATCAAGGTGCCTGTCGAAAAAGATGTGGCCACCACGAAGGTAGCCCTTAAAATTCCGGAGGGCGTGGAGTTCAAGCAGTATGAGCCCATTCCTGGCTGGAAGGTCAGCACAACCGCTGGTGACTCCGGCACCGTCAAAACCGTAACCTGGACCGCTGAAGGGGAAGGAATTCTGGCCGGCCAGTACCAGCGGTTCAGCTTTGTGGCCGTGAATCCATCCGCAGAAGCGAAAGTCGCCTGGGATGCCTTCCAGTATTATGCGGATGGAAGCATTGTCGAATGGACCGGTGATGAAGGGTCCGACCTCCCTCATTCCGTGACGACCGTGACTGCTGACCCCGCAGCAGCGCCGGAGCAAAGCGGGCACAGCGATGCCAAAACAGGACACAACGGCGCACCTGGTGCAGCAGATACCAATGAAGGAGAACAGACCGCCACTGACAACAGCTCTGCTGCCTCACAAGCCGCCCCGGCTGCATCAGCCTCTTCCGGTGTGCAAACCGCCACACTTGTGATCAGCATCGCCGCCCTCTTGTTATCCGCCGCGGCCCTCCTGCGTGCGTTAAAAAGCCGGAGATAACGGGGGAAAACGGAGATCTACTACTGGGGTGGACGCTGAATCAAAGCAGACAGCTTTTTTCCAGCTTTCTTGCAAGAAGAGGATGATCCCCTCAGAGTCTAGTAGTCAGAGTGAGATAGGTATCTATAGATGTGGTGTCTATAAAAGGTGTGGTGTCTGGTGTCCGTTACCTGGTGTGTGGTGTGTGGTGTGTGGTGCCTGGTGCCCGGTGCTTGGTGCCTCTCCATACAGCCTTGCACGATTATCCCTTTTGCTCAGAATGCGGAGGGTGGAGGTTCGGAGGGCCTAGGGGAAGGAATAAAGAGAAACGAGACAAAAGAGTGATAAGAATAAAAGAGACGGCTCAAATGGGATATCCGGTTTGAAACTGGAACACACGTTTGGCATAATAAAAAAAGAACTTATGCTCGTGTATTATAGATTCGGGGGTACAGGCATGCTCGTGCCTCATTTGATCCGTTATTTACTTTAACGTGCCTAAAATGTATTTTTTCGGTTCCTGGTTTTCTGTTTTTCTGTGCCTGATCCAACGGGATAATCGTGCAAAGCCCCTGAACAGCGAGTATCACATGTCTTGCCACGATCGGCTGGCAGCTTGACTGTCAAGCACTAGAAGGGGTTTCGAATTCCTCAGAACCTAGTAGCTACAAAGGCTGAAGTGGATTCGGGCTCTGTGAAAGTTGAGTAATTAAGCCCACTTAGTATTAAATCTGGCTGCAAAAAAAGGACCTCTTTCCCACTTAATAGTGAGATTTGAGGTCCTTTGACTTTGATCTATCCCAAATCACCAAATAGGTGATTCTACCAGCATACGAATTCCCGTAAGCACGATGCCGATCAAGAACCCGGTCAGCGCCCCGTTGATACGAATCCACTGCAGATCCTGCCCCAGCTTGTCCTCCATAAGCGTGATCAGTGTGGCGTTATCCATCTTCTCCACATTTTCTCTGACCAGATCGCCGATCCGGCCGTGATTCTTCTCCACCAGACTGGTAATAGCCGAGATAATCTGCTCATTTAGCCTGTCAAGCAGTTCCTCGTGCTTGCGCAAATCCTCAAGCAGCCGTGCACACAGCGGAAAAATATGAGCCTGCACATAAGCCCCATCCTCCATATAGACCAGCAGGCGGCTGCGCAGCTCCTCCAGCTTGCCCAGCACCATTTCTTCGCCCTTCCAGGAGGCGGCCTGTTCATTTTTCCAATCATTCAGTCTGGTATGAACCGCGCTGTCCGACGCCAGCTTCTCAATCTGTCCCTGCAAGCCTGTCAGCAAAGCAGAGCGACGCGGATGATGCTCCATCTGCAGCTCATCTATTCTTGCCAGCAAAAACTGCCGGATCATTTCCCCCATACGCTCCTCATTGAGGTAACCAAGAAACGCATTGACCGCGAACTGCATTAGTCCGTGCAACTGCAAGCCTGAAATGGCCTGCATGCCCATCGTTCCCAGCGTCATGATGGACTCTGGCTTCCTCAGCCAGGATTCCGCCTGCTCAAGCGCATAATCCAGTGCCTTGTGGTCATAGCCGTGTTCCAATGTCTTGTTTGCCAGCGATTCAAGCAGTTGCCCTGCATCCAGGGAAGTCATCTGCCTGCGGATCTCCTCCGTAATGACTGGGGCGATACTGTCCAGCGGTAGCCGGCTCACCAGCCGTTTCGCCAGTGTATCGATGGCCTCGGCCGCCTTAGGGGATGCAAGCGCCTGCTCCGCCCCGCCAAGCAGCATTTCCGCGAGCCGGATATCCCTGATTTTGGCTGCGATGCTTTCTTTGTTCAACAAATTATTTTCCACCGTGCCCACCAGCGCATCTGTCAGCTTGCCCCGGTTTTTGGGGAGAAGTGCCGTATGCGGGATTGGAATGCCCAGCGGATGGCGGAACAGTGCCGTAACGGCGAACCAGTCCGCCAGACCGCCAACCATTCCGGCCTCAAATGCGCCTGCCAACAGACGGACAGCGCCGTACTGCTGAAACGGAAGGGATGCTGCAAATCCTGCCCCCATTATGACTAACGACCAGGTGGCCGCTTTCTTGGTCTGTCTTCTCTGTTTCGGTTTTGCCATGATTTATCCTCCAAACAATGCCCCTCTGACTGAATTACCCTTTGGCACCATATTATCACCGTACGGCAAAAATCCCAAACAGTAGCCTTCATAAACCGTCACCATTCTACAGCAATAAAAATCTGCCAATGACAAAAAAGGACCTGCCGCCGGTCACCAGACCGTGCGTCAGCCCCTTTTTCCAACTACGGATCACATGCTCATTCCTGCGGACGGGAATACAGCTTGAAATCATCAAAGTGGAAGCCCGGCGCAACCACACAAGTAACAAGCACCGGCTCATCGCCGAGCGGACGGGCTGTCTGCCACACACCACCTGGAACAAGCGCCTGCGGAGACTCTCCCTTCTCCACATCAGCGCCTACAATAATGACAGTTTCTTCGCCAGGCTCTACGCCGCTGCCCCCCAGCTTCAGCTCGATCGGACTCCCGCTGTGGTACAGCCAGAGCTCATCAGAGTGCACCACATGCCACTCGGAGAATTCACCGGGATGAAGCAGAAAATACGTTGAGGACGCAGCAAAGCGGGGGCCGGAATACACGTCCGGCAGCACCGGTTTCGGAATTTGAAAATTGGCCTTCCACATCTCCTTGTACCATCCGCCTTCGGGATGCGGTTCCATATGTAATGCCGCCACCAGCGGGGAAACAGGTTTGCTCATCATCATTACCTTCCTTTATTAAAAATATTGCCTTATTCAAACAAAGACGCTCCCTCTACTGTAAGACACTTACATACATTTGTCACGCAGCAGTCGTGAAATACTATATTCCCTTTACGATATGCTTATGCCTCCATATCTATATGGCTTATGCTTCCATATTTATATGCTTATGCTTCCATATCTTAATCTTGTGTTATCTTTCTTCACAAAAAATCTTGAAATTCCCATAATATCATTGTATCATGAATTATCTATCTTTATCGTGTTCTATTAGCTAACATAACAAAAATGTGTTTATTTTACAGCTACGATGTTAAAATGGAGGCATAGACACTAGCTACTGGCTACTGAACTTAGAGCTTAAGCACAGACAAAGGGGGGCTCGTTCTGATTCAGTTTCGGAACGTCAACAAATATTACGGCAGCTTTCAAGTTCTGAAAGACATCAACCTGACGATTGAAGAAGGCCAGGTCGTTGTGATTATTGGCCCTTCCGGTTCCGGTAAGAGTACACTGCTTCGCTGCATGAACCGTCTGGAGACGATTTCCAGCGGCGAGCTGATCGTCAACGGTGTGCAGCTTCATGACAAGAAAGTGGACATCAACAAGTTCCGCCGCAACATCGGCATGGTTTTCCAGCACTTCAACCTTTATCCTCATAAGCGGGTCATTGACAACATCGTGCTTGCTCCGACGAAGGTTCTCGGTGTGACTAAATCGGAAGCCGCCGCGACAGCCATGACTTATCTGAAGCGGGTTGGCATTGAAGACAAGGCACAGAGCTATCCTTCACAGCTGTCCGGAGGACAGCAGCAGCGTGTCGCCATCGCACGGGGGCTAGCCATGAAACCCCAGGTCATGCTGTTTGATGAGCCGACGTCGGCACTCGACCCCGAGACGATTGGTGAAGTGCTTGATGTGATGCGTTCTCTTGCCCATGATGGCATGACGATGGTGATTGTCACCCATGAGATGGGCTTTGCCCGCGAGGTTGCCGACAGGGTCATTTTTATGGATCAGGGTCAGATTCTGGAAGACAGTACGCCGGCCGAGTTTTTTGCCGAGCCGCGTGAAGAACGTGCACGCACGTTCCTTAGCCGTTTGATCAACCACTAAATATAAAGCTTTGAAAGGGGTTCAATCTTATGAAAAAAGGTTTGAAATGGAATGCGCTTTTGCTGCTCGTCCTCTCTTTCGCTCTCGTTCTTGCCGCATGCGGCAACAATGCTTCATCCGGCACCAACACCGGCTCTTCCGGTGAATCCGGCGGCAAAGCGCAAAGCGCGCTGGATGCCATCAAGGAACGCGGCAAGCTCGTTGTCGGTGTAAAGAGCGACACCAAGCTTTTCGGTCTGAAAAACACCGGCACCGGTGAAATCGAAGGCTTCGACGTGGATATCGCAAAAGCGATCGCAAAGCACATTTTGGGTGACGAATCCAAGATTGAACTGAAAGAAGTAACCTCCAAGACCCGCATTCCCCTCCTGCAAAACGGCGAAATCGACATGATCGTCGCAACGATGACGATTACGGAAGAACGCAAGCAGCAGGTTGACTTCAGCGACGTATATTTTGAAGCAGGCCAATCCCTGCTCGTTCCGAAGGGAAGCCCGATTACCGGCGTAGATTCTTTGACTAAAGGCACAACCGTGCTCGCCGTTAAAGGCTCCACCTCCGTAAAAAATATCAGGGAAAAGGCTCCGGAAGCCGAAGTGCTTGAATTTGAAAACTATCAGGATGCCTTCAACGCGCTCAAAGCCAATAAAGGCGACACCCTGACAACAGACAACGCCATTCTGCTCGGAATGCAGCAGCAGGACCCGAACTTCGAGCTGGTAGGCGGCAACTTCACGGACGAACCCTACGGCATCGCAGTGAAGAAAGGCTCCAGCGATCTGCTGCAGGCGGTCAACGATACGCTGGCTGACCTGAAGTCAAGCGGTGATTATGACAAACTGTATGAGCAGTGGCTTGGCGTTAAACCTGAATAAAAGAATGGCGGAAGGAGCCGCAGCAGCGTGCTCCTTCTTGCTTGCCATCGGTTAACGGAGGTGTGATCCGACATGCTAACTTTTGACGTTAATGTCCTGTTCAATTATTGGGACTTGTACATGGAAGGCTTCCTGAACACCATCAAGGTCAGCCTGATTGCTCTTGTGGCAAGCTTTCTGCTTGGCGCCTTGATTGCCATTTTCCGGATAGCACCCTTCAAACCACTGAATTGGCTTGGTACCGTTTATGTGGAAATCTTCCGGAATATCCCGCTGTTGATCACAGTCTATATTTTCTATCTGGGTCTCGGTCCTCTTGGCATCAACCTTGACGGTTTTGCTTCTGGCACTATTGGATTGTCCATTTATACCGCCGCTTATATAGCGGAAGCCATACGGGCGGGCATTCAGACAGTGCCCAAAGGCCAGATGGAAGCCGGCCGCTCGTCCGGCTTGACGTACAATCAGACGATGATCCATATCATTCTACCGCAGGCCATCAAGATCGCGCTGCCGGCCATGGGCAATCAGTTCATTAACCTGTTCAAGAACTCATCCATTCTCGCTGTCGTGGCCGCCGCAGATTTGATGCTGATGTCCGACCGGATCAATTCGGAGACATTTTTGCCTGTCAGCGTTTATGCGTTCACCGCTGTATTATATCTGGTCGTCACCCTTCCGCTCAGCTTTGTCATGCTGTACATGGAAAAACGGCTGGCCAGAACAACTTAAGGAGGGAAGCCACTTATGGATTTTGCTGGATTATTTTCCGGGCCTAACGTCAAATTTATACTGCAGGGCTTCCTCCTTACGTTGGAAGTCGGCATCTGGTCCATTGCCATCAGCACAATCGCGGGTATTATCTTCGGGGTTCTGCGTTATACTCGAATCCCCGTGATCTCGCAGGCTGCTGCCACCCTTATTGACCTGATCCGCAACCTGCCGCTGCTGCTCATCATTTATTTCCTGTTCCTCGTCCTCAAGCCGCTCGGATTTGATGTCGAATTGAAATGGTCCGCCATCATCGGCTTGTCCATTTTCGAAGGCGCCATGATTGCCGAGGTGGTGCGCAGTGGCCTGAAATCGGTCGATAAGGGGCAGATTGAAGCTGCAAGGTCGTCCGGTTTGAATTACACGCAGACCTTGTGGCATATCATTCTTCCGCAGGGCCTGCGGCGCATGATACCGCCCCTGGTCAGCCAGTACATTTCATTGATGAAGGATACTTCACTGGCGGTCATCATCTCGCTGCCTGAACTGACGCACAGCGCACAAATTGCCGGTGCCCAGAATCAGTCGTACGTTATTCCGGCCCTGCTGTTTGCGGCGTTCCTGTACTTTGCTGTAAACTATAGCATGTCGCTGATTGCCAGGAAGCTGGAAGTGCGGACCCACTGAGCAACTATGGGCCAGTGAGCATTGACACGCTGGCGGCCATCCTTTACTCTTAATTTGAATCATTGAACTGAATACCGCCGCGGATGAAGCTGACGGGAGAGACCTGATCCACGGAGGATACAGGGCACCGAAGGAGCAAGCTGCACGGCACCCGGCCGGCAGTTAATCTCTCAGGTACATGTACCGCCAGCCGACGCAGCTCTGGAGAGAGCATTTTTGAAGCCACCCAAGGGGTAAGACGGGCCAGTGCCTGTCGGAAACTCTCAGGTACAAAGGACAGAGACAAGGGACTATTCCTTGTTCTGTCCTTTTTTGTGCTTACATATTACGTAAGTAAATGAATACTGCACCAGATCAGGAGGAATGGATATGCGCTTCAAGGATGTGTTCTCCATCATTGGCCCGGCCATGACGGGCCCGTCAAGCTCGCATACCGCCGGTGCCGTTCGTCTTGGCCGCATGGCCCGGCACTGGCTCGGTGGAGTGCCTGAGCAGGCCAAAATGACGCTGTACGGCTCTTTTGCAGATACTTACAAAGGGCATGGCACGGATCTGGCCCTGCTGAGCGGTTTGCTTGATTACGATACCGATGATGCCCGCATTCCCGATGCCGAGCAGTGGGCGGAGCAGGCCGGGATGACATTTGAGTTTGTTGCCAGCAGCCTCCCCGCTCCTCATCCCAATACCGTCCGCTTTGAACTGCAGCGCGGCGGCGAACAGCGCACGCTGCTCGGTTCATCCATTGGCGGGGGAAATATAAATGTACAGCAGCTCAATGAGTTCCGTGTCAATTTGACGGGCGAGCTTCCGGCCTTGATCCTGCTTCATTCCGACAAGCCTGGCATGCTCGGGGCTGTAACCTCCGGGCTCGGGGCCGCCAGCGTCAATATCGCTTATATGCATGTGGACCGCAAAGGGCGGGACGGCGAGGCTTTAACCGCAATTGAGACGGACAGCGCTGTCCCTGAACAGGTCATCACGCAGCTGCAGTCATTAGCCCATATGTACGAAGTAAGAAAGATCGATATCCGCAACAAAAACAGGCGTCTGCCATAAATGCCAATAAAGGAGCAAAATAAGCGATGCGTTTCAGTCATCTTCACGAAATCAGCAAAATCTGCCGGCAAGAGTCCAAGACCATCAGCACTTTAATGATCGAAGAACAATCCCGGGAGACGGACACCCCTGCCCAGGACGTGATCAGCCAGATGACCGACTATTACGAGGTGATGAAGGAAGCCGTGCGCCGCGGCCAGACAGAGAATACCGTATCACGCAGCGGCTTAACGGGCGGAGACGGCAAACGGGTGGCGGATTATCTGCGGTCAGGTGAAACCTGCTCAGGAGATGCCTCAGCCCTCGCCATGGCCTATGCCCTTTCCGTCTCTGAGGTAAATGCCTCGATGGGTCGTATTGTCGCTACACCAACAGCCGGCTCCTGCGGTGTCATTCCCGGGGTATTCATCAGCGCCCAGGAGCGATTCGGATGGTCGGATGAGCACATGGTGCGCGGTCTCTTCGCGGCGGGAGCCATCGGTTACGTGATCGCCAACAATTCATTTATCTCCGGCGCCGAAGGAGGCTGTCAGGCCGAGATCGGCTCCGCCATTGGCATGGCCGCAGGCGCCATGGTCGAGCTGCGCGGCGGCACCCCGGAGCAGGCGGTTCATGCGGTCGGCCTTGCCTTGAAAAATACGCTGGGTCTCATCTGCGATCCTGTAGCCGGCCTCGTCGAAATCCCCTGTATCGTCCGCAACGGACTCGGGGCGGTGACGGCTCTGGCTGCGGCTGATATGGCACTGGCAGGCGTACGCAGCGCCATTCCATCGGATGAAGTCATTGATGTCATGCTTGAAGTCGGCAGCGCCATGCCTGTCAAGCACCGGGAGACCGCCAAGGGCGGCCTTGCCCAGACCCCGACGGGCCGACGGATGACAGAATCACTAGCCGGCAGCCGCAAGGCAGAGGCAGGGGCAGGGGATAAAAGTTAGTTCCGTTCTTGATTCAGCAACGTTCAGCAACGTACCTCACCCGCCATCGTGCAGTATAACGGAAAAAGGCCGTTCCCGTTTCACCGGGAGCGGCCTTTCTGCTCATAAACCCATTATTTTTCTGTTACATTGACAACAACCTTGGCTGTCTTGCCGGCAAACTTCAGCGTGACGGTGGTTTTCCCTTTGCTGATGCCTTTAATCCCTCCGTCTTTAGCTGTAGCCACCAGAATTCTGGAGGAGGTCCATACTCCTTTTTTCGTTACATCCCCCTCTGTGCCGTCCACATACGTAGCCGTTCCGGCCAGTTGCACCTGCTGGCCGACAGTAAGGTTCAACAATACCTCGCTGGTCTCAAGGTATTTCAGCGCATCCACCGTAACCGGCACTTTGACCGTCTTACCACCGTATTTTGCCGTAATACTGGTCTTGCCGTATCCGGTTGCCGTTACGGTGCCGCCCTTCACAGTGGCTACCTTGTAGCTGCCTGTTGTCCATTCGGCTTTGTCCGTCACGTCGATGGTCGAACCGTCGCTTAGTGTGGCTGTAACTTTAATATTATCCGTTTCACCCGTTTTCAGTGAAAGGGTAACTTCGGATGCTGATATTTTTGTGGCCGTGTCTACGTAAACCGTTATGGTTACCTTTTGACCGCCATATTTTGCCGTAATATTCGCTTTGCCTTTTTTATATGCGGTGACATTACCGTTCTTGACGGAAGCAATCGCCGCACTGCTTGAAGACCATTCCGCGTCTTTCGTTACATTTCTTGTATCGCCCTTCGAATTCGTTGCTGTGAGCGTAATCAGTTGGGGGGCATCTCCTGCCGACATGACAATCAGAATTTTATCGGCCTCAAGCTCAGCAGCAAGGCCCACTTCCACTTTAACGGTCGCTTTCAGACTTCCATAGGTAGCCGTTACAGTGGCTTCACCCTCAGCCATGCCTGTGATCAAGCCTGAAGAATCAACCGTCGCAGCTTTAGCGCTGCTTGTGGTCCATTCCGCTTCATTGGTCACATCTTCCGTGGTTCCATCTTTGTAAGTTACCGTGAGCTGTTGCTGGTACGTATCATCAATATCGAGAACGAGTGATTTGGATTTCACTTCCAGCTTTGCAGGCTCGCCAACTGTGACGGTAACTGTGGCTGTTTTGCCGTTGTAGGTTGCGGTAATGACCGCAGTTCCTTTTTTGTAAGCCGTCAGCTTGCCCTGGTTCACATATACAATACTATCATTATCGGATGTCCAGGTTGTACTATCGGTTACAACTTCCGTCGATCCGTCTGTATAAGTTACTTTGGCTGTCAATTGAACCGGTTTCCCGTTCTCAGACATGGAAATTTTCGAGCTGCCGATGTCCAAATGGGATGCTGTCTCCACATTGACGGTGATGGTAGCCGTTTTACCGCCATATGCCGCTGTAATCGTAGCGGTCCCGGAGCTATATGCCGTAATCAGTCCACCGTCAGACACAGAGGCAACGGCTTCGTTGCTCGATGTCCAGGCAGCCTGGCTTGTAACATCGGTTTCGTTTTCATCCTTCAATACAGGCTGATGGGTGCCTTTGACAGCCAGATAGACTGCGGACTTGTCCACGCTCAGCGTGTTGACTTGGCCCACCTTTACAGGCAGGGTTGCCGTCTGTGTGCCATAACTTGCCGTAATTGTCGTCGTCCCTGCACTATACCCGATCACGAAGCCGTCCTTCACATCTGCTACGGACGGGCTGCTGGACGAGTAAGAAGCGCTTGCTGTCACATTTTTACGGGTACCGTCCGCAAATGTCGCGGTCAGCTCCAGCTGCTGCTTCCCGCCAACGGAATCAAGAATGACCTGGCCCTGACTAAAGTCAAGATAGCGGGCAACCTCCACACTTACCTTGACTGTTGCCGTTTTATCGCCGTATTTGGCAGTGATCGTAGCTACTCCTGCTTTGTTGGCTGTGACCTTGCCCTTATACACGCTGGCAATGCTCTCATCACTTGATGTCCACTGAGCGTCAGCGGTAATATCCTTGGCCGCAGCCTCAGGATAAGATGCGGTCAATTTAAGCTGCTTCTCTCCGCCAATCCCGAGGAACAGATCCTCATTGTCCACGGTCAGCTTGCTTGTTTTCTCGACCGTTACGTTGATAGTGGCTGTCTTGGTTCCGTACTCGGCTGTAATGACTGCGGTCCCCTGTTTATAAGGTGTAATGCTGCCTTTCAGCACATCGGCCACCGCTTCATCACTGGAGGACCACTCGGCAGCAGCAGTTACGTCCTCGGTTGTTCCGTCAGGAAAAGTAGCGGTCAACGTGACTGTCTCCGAACCCTCGCTAAGCAAAAGGGAGACATCCGTGGTGCTTGGTGTAATGCGCTTCACCACATCCACAGTTACCTCTACCGAAACGGTCTGCTTGCCGTATACGCCGGTAATGGTTGCCTTACCGGCCCCAATACCTGTCACTGCGCCATTCACGACCGTAGCGACAGCCGGGCTGCTGGATGTCCATTCCGCCTGATTAGCCACCTTATTGTCTGTCGTATTATCACTGTAAGTGGCTGTGAGTGTAATTTGTTCAGATGCTCCCTTGCGAATATTCAGGCTCGTTACATCTGCGGTCAAAGCTTTTACGTTCTTGGTGACTGTAATGGAAGCCGATTGGGAAAATGCTTTGCCGTCCCCGTCCTTGAAAATGGCAACGATCGTTGCTGTTCCCACCGACTTGGCGGTAACTGTACCGTTATATACGGAAGCAATGGAAGTGTCATCACTTGTCCAATCAGCATTAATCGTTACGTCCGAGGTTTTGGCATCGCTATATACGGCTGTAGCGTTCAGCTTTAACGTCTCGCCAACCATCAGCTGGGCACTGTTCGCTGAGAGAACAATTTTCGAAACAGTTGTACTTGCAGCCCATGCCGGTGCGGCACCAACGATCAACAGCAGGAAGGACAGCATGATCGCGAGCGGTTTGGTCAAACGGTTCCTCAAATGATTTACCTCCGATATATGTGTATTCTTTAAACTTCATAAGTTCATATATCGGTAGATGCTGGGAAAAAATTAAGATACTTTAGTCCTATTTTGACATACCTATTCTATATTCCGTCGGAGTCATGCCGCACTTGCGGCGGAATACCTGCGTAAAATGCCTGACATCATGATACCCGATCCGGTCGGCAATATCGGCCAGCTTCAACTGGGGATCAAGCAGCAGCTTTTTGGCCTGTTCCATGCGCAGGCTGATGACATAATCCTTGTAGCCCTGGCCGGTCTTCTGTTTGAACAGCTGGCTGAAATAGACGGGATTCAGGAATACAACCGATGCTACTCCCTCAAGAGACAAGTCCTCTGTATAGTGGGCACGAATATATTGCAGCGCCACATCCACCGTATGAATCCCCTCCTTCAGCGATTCATCTCCGCCGGATACCAGGCTGCCCTCCAATGAACTGCGCAGCGCCGCGACCGCATCGGGAATGCCCGCAAAATCATGATGCGGTCCGGAAACCGCCGCCTGAAAGGGCAGCTTCAAATATCTCCGCAAATGCTCCTTCAACTGGCTGATCAGCCTGCTTGCTTCCGATTCATCCTGAAGGCGGGCGATGCCGAGCAGGCTATACCGGTCCAGGCTGACGACAAAGCCATGACCGGCCGTGTCCAGCAGCTCGGAGAGCACATTTTCAACAATAAAATGCTCCAGATGATTCTTTCGCTGCACTGCCTCCATCCCAACCATAAAAAGGTGGAATTGCGGATAATTCTGCACGAAAGGGCGAATATCCAGCTTGCCCGTATCCAGACCGAGCGCGTAGCGCTGAAATACGGCTTCTCTCAGGTAGCCCAGACTGGATTTCAGCAGCTTGCCTTCCTTCATTCTCTCCGATTCGGCCTGTACTTCTCCTGCCAGCGTCTCCACACACTCCAGCAGCTTTTTTTTGCCGATCGGCTTCAGCAGGTAATCCTTTGCGCCAAGACGTACCGCCTTCTGGGCATATTGAAATTCCGAGTGCGCGGAAATGACCACCCACTGCAAGTGCGGGTGCTTGCGCTTGGAGATCCGCATAAACTCAAGACCGTCCATACCTGGCATCAAGATATCAGTGAGCACAATATCCACCGGATGCTCAGTCAGAATGCCCGCCGCTTCCTCCGTGGAAGCGGCCGCATAAATACGGCTGTCCGGCCAGGCCTGGTGAAGGGTGCGCCCAATCCCCTGGCGGATCGTATGCTCGTCATCAGCTATCAGTATATTCATCGCTTTTCCTCTCCTTTGGAAGCGGAATGGTTACGGTGATTACAGTTCCTTTCCCGGGTTTTCCTGCGATACCAAGCCCGAATTCCTTGCCGAACATATGATGCAGACGCATTTGCAGATTCTGTAAGCCGATATGGCCGGATCTGCCGCTTATGCTCTGTTTGCCCGGATTAGCCAGCGCATACCGGACATCGATTAAACGCTCCGATGTAATCCCGACACCATTGTCGGCAATGGTCAGCCGCAGCGTGTTCCCCGCTTCCTCGGCACGGACATGCAGCTCCCCGCGCACACTCAGCTCCAGCGGCTCAAGGCCATGCTTGACCGCATTCTCAATCAAAGGCTGGAGCGTCATTTTGGGAATACGGATATCCATCCAGCGCTCGCTGATCTCCATGAGCACGGTCACCCTGCCCTCCAGACGGGCCTGAATAATCGTCAGATAATGCCCCATCTGCTCAACTTCCTCCCGCAGGGTCACCTCCGCTCCCTCTTCCCAATGGCTGCTGTAGCGGAACAGATGGGACAAGGCCAGCACGACCTCACCAAGCTGATCCTGCCCCTTCTCATCAAGCAGCCAGTAGATCATATCAAGCGTGTTGTATAAAAAATGGGGATTCACCTGGGTTTGCAGGGCATGCAGCTCTGCGTTCTTCTCACTGACCGAAGATATTTTGACCAGTTCGATCAGTTCCTCGATCCGCCCGACCATATGGTTAAAGGAGTCTACCAATTGATTGACCTCCTGATAGGAGGTCACCTCCAGCCTTCGCCGGAAATTGCCTGTCTCGACCAGCTTCATTTCACGAATCAGCCGCTTCAGGGGCTGAGATATGCTTCTGGACACCACCAGGGCAATAAGTGCGGACAGAATAATGAGAACAGGGGCGACAATCAGCAGAAAGCGCTGCGTCTGAGCCAGCTCGACATTCAAATCCCGGTTTGGCGTTACACTGATCACGGACCAATCGGCATAAGGAAGCCGGGAAGCAATAACGACCTGTTGGTCGCTCCGTTCCACGATGATGTCGTCTCCGCCGGCCGCCTGCAGGCTTTCAAGAGACGGGGGAGGGTTAACGGAGGTTGACGAGACAATCCGTCCCTCCTGGCCCATCAGGTAAACCTCACTGTTCGGGCCCAGACGCAGATTATGGAGGGCAGCCAGTATCGACTTCGGCTCCGCCTCAATCAGCACGATACCGATTGGCTTATGTTCATCCAGGTCATAGAGCTGACGCCCGAATGCAAAAACAGGCCTCTTCTCCATCTGGTCAATAACCGAATGGGGATAGACGCCCAGCCAGGCAATTTTGCCTGCGGATTTCTTGATTTCCTTATACCATTCCGCATGCATGTATTCCGGATCTATAACATTCATGTAGTTGCCGTAATTATATACCTTGCCGCTGTCCTTCAAGACATGAATGCCTATCAGATCTTCCCGCGAATAATAAATAGCGCCCAGAATATTGGTAATTGTGCGCTCATTAATATAAGCAACTGCCTCTGGCTGATGATCGGTTTCCGTACCGAGCAGCCGGACAAGGTCCAGGTTATTGGTGATGGATTTGGTCAGACTGTTATAGCTGTTCAGCAGCAAATCGAACAGCCCTGCCGTCTGGGACACGTTCTTGCGGGCCAGATCGCTGATTTTGTCATGGAACTGCACGGTGGTCCGGTTGTAGAACAGCAGGCTTACCGCCAGCACAATGCCTGACATGCAGAAGAGAAACAGAATGAACATCCGATGATGAATGGATTGAAAACGGCGCTGCAAACGTATATACGCTCCTTTCGTCTCGTTTGTCCCATCTGCCCCTCTTCGTGCTGGCCATGTGCTGGACAAGCCTGATTCAGCCCTTCACCGCGCCGGCAACCATACCTTTGGTAATCCGTTCGGAGAGCAGGAAATAAATGATGATGACCGGAAGCGCCCCCATCACGAGATACGCGCCGATGTTGCCGTAATTAACGGTATATTGGCTGACAAACGTATAGATACCGAATGGCAGCGTTTTTAGCTTTTCTGAGGAAATAAACGTAGCTGCCATGATGTATTCATTCCAGATATTAATGAACGTCAGAATGCAGACCGTCATGACCGGCGGTATAGAGATCGGCAGAATGATGCTCCGGAAAATCCGGTATATGTTCGCCCCGTCCATATAAGCCGACTCTTCAATTTCATGAGGAATGGATCTCATAAAACCACTGAGGATGAACACCGCGATTGGAGTCTGGAACGCAACGTAGGGCAGAATCAATGACAAATGGGTGTTCAGGATATTTACATTTTTAAAAATGACCATTAAGGGCAGCAGTGTAGCCTGCATCGGGATCATCATGCCTACGAGAAACACCAGCATAACGATGCCGCCATAACGCCAGCGGAAGCGTGTGATCGCATAAGCCGTCATGGAGCTGAGCAGAATGACGCAGATCATCGTCACGCCGGTAACAAACACACTGTTGGACAGGTACTGCAGGTAGCTGCCTGATTCAAAAGCCTCTTGATAATTACTCCAACGTGGTGTTTCGGGAAGAGCAAAGAAGCTACCGCCCAGAATCTCCTCATTGGTCTTCAGCGAATACGTCAACAGCCAAAACAGCGGATACACCTGCGTAACGACGAGGACCGCAAGCACAACGTATACGATTGACTTTTTTAACATTTTCATCGGCTCCGGCCTCCTTAGTTTACCTTATTCTCGATTCGTTTGAAAACAAAATTTATGATGACTGTAAATACAAGGCAGAAAACGACCAGGAAGGATGCCAGGGCACTGCCGTATCCATATTTCATCGACAGGAAGGACATACCGTACATATAGGTAGCCACGGTGTCTGTGGCATGAGCCGGACCGCCGCCTGTCATGACCCAGATCAGATCGAAGGACTGGAGTGAACCGATAAAGGCCAGAACGATAGAAATTTTAAAAATCGGGACGATCAGCGGCAGCGTGACATAACGGTCGGCCTTGAAGCCTTCGGCTCCATCAATTTTGGCCGCCTCATACAACTCGTTGGGAATATTCTGCACACCTGTAAACTGAATCAACAGATGATACCCGAAATACTGCCACAGGGCTACGAAGAAGAGTGAATAGATGGCAATCTCAGGCTCAGTCAGCCAGTTCCGGGTCCATGCTTCAAGTCCTAATGACGTGAGCACTCCGTTCAGCATGCCACCCATCGAAGCAGGATTGTAAATCGTTTTCCACAGTTGGCCGATGATAACGACAGACAGGATGACAGGCAGAAAGTAGATGGTGACGAGGGTATTGGATTTTCGCACATACCGGTTCAACAAGATCGCAATCAGCAGACAGACTGGAATTTCAAGCATTGAAAAGACAGCAAACATGATCGTGCGCTTCACGGAAGGCCAGAACAACGGATCATCGGTCAAAAATTTCTGGTAGTTAGCCACGCCTACAAACTTCGCATCCGAGATTCCGTTCCAATCCAGCAGGCCGCTGTAGATGGACACGAGAATCGGTATGAACACCATACAAACGTAAAGCAGCAGACAAGGCAGCACGAATACCGCGATGGTACCGGCCCGCACTTTTAATACATTCATGGTTCTCCTCCTTTATCTGTATCTCTTACTCTATCCTCTATTGCAGAGCTTATTTTGCCGATCCTAAAAGCAGGGAAGGAACCGGAAGGCTCCCTCCCTGCCGCTGGCCGGGCCATTCTGTTATTGCGGATTGGCTTCAAAAGCAGCCTGGTGCTCTTGTGCTACCTGGGCCGGGTCTGCATCCGTGACGAACAGATTTTGAATGCTGCTCAGATGCGCCTGGGCGACTGCAGGGTTCATCGTATTATCGAAGGCCAGATCTCCGCCCTTAATATTTTTGAACAGCTCGTTGAGACCGACGGCGAGCTCCGAATAGCCTGCTGCTTTAAAGTCGCCTTCAATTTTGTGGCCGCTGCCTACCGCGTCCTTAAGCTCAAACTTAACTTTAGGCATTTCGGTCATAAAATAATGCAGGAAGTCTTTGGTTTCTTCCAGGTGCTCGCTGTTCGCGGAAATCGCAAAGGCGCTGCCAGGCGCAATAATATATTCGTTGACATCGCCTTTGCCGTTCACCGTAGGGAACTGGAATGCGGCTACTTGATCCGCTACAGAGGACGAGTCAATAGCTCCGGTCTCCCAGGTGCCCATGATGTACATGGCCGCTTTGCCTGTTTTGAAAATGTTGCCACCAGCGTTGTAATCGATCGAAGTTGCTCCATCCGGGAATGCTCCGGCTTTCACCAGCTCCTGGAACGCTGCTACAGCTTCCGTGAATGCGGGATCATTGAACGTTTTCTTGCCATCAATGACGTCCTGCAAGAAGCCAGGGCCGCCGTTGGTGCGAAGCAGGATGTTCATGAACAACAGCGAACCTGTCCAGGAGTCCTTCTCACCGATAGCGATCGGGGTAATGCCTTTGGCTTTCAAAGTCTTGACAACTTCAAGCAGTTCATCAAATGTTTTTGGCGTTTCCTTAATGCCGGCTTGCTCGAACAGAGCCTTGTTGTAGTACACGACTTCGATGTTATTGCCGTCAGGAAGCGCGTAGACGTTGCTATCGAAGCTGTAATAGTTCAGCAAACCATCCTGGAATTTATCCTTCAGATTGTCGCGGTCCACCACGTCATTGAGCGGTGCCAGCAGTCCGGCGTCAACGAAGGGCTTCATCTGAGCCGCCGGGTTCACGATGGTAATATCCGGAACCTCCTTGGAAGCAGCCTGTGTTTTCAGCTTCAGCTTCTGCTGGTCTGTATTCAGTGAGTCAAGCTCAATCTTAATGTTCGGGTGATCCTTTTCATACTGCTCCACAAGCTGGTTCATCATTTTATGTGCGGGAGTCGTCGGATCAGGATAAATGTTCTGGAATGTAATCGTAACCTGCTCCCCGCTTTTTTCTCCGCCGCCGCTGCTGCTGGAATTATCGGTAGTTCCACCGCCTTCCTGCCCGCTGCTGCATGCCGCCAGCATGAAGATCATTGCGCCTGCCATCGTCAAGGCAAACGCTTTCATTTTTCCTGTACGCATGACCCTTTTTCCTCCTTAAATAAATGAATTAAGCATTTTCTTGCCGTTTGCATAAAGAACTTTTTGTCTAAGGTGATATGGTTATTATCTTCCAATTCACGGACGTGAACAATGTGCGAACTTAGGAAGTGAGGTTTGTTTTTTTAAGGGGGTTTTATTTCATGCATTTCCTGCAAATCACTTGCTTTTCTCCTGAATAATCGGCATAATAGGTTTAAATTGATTTTGTGATAATGATTATCATTATTGAGTTTATCCATGATGTGTAATATTTCTAAGGGGGAAGGAACCTGGTGAACGCAGCTCTTCAAAAGACCTCTCTGCATATTGATGATTACTTGGACCTTCTGAATCTTGCTGTTAAAGTTCAGGATGAGAAATGGCAGAAGGAAATTCGGCGTAAACTGCAAGGCTTGCTGCAGCATACATCACAACAGGCCTAGAATAAATTAAGAAAGCTAATCCGGGATTCGCTCCTTGATTAGCCTTTTTTTCTTCTTACAAACGGCATATTTCATCAGAACAGTGTCCCACCTCAGGACAGCCGCACATCAAGCGTAAGTCCTCCATCCGCAAAATATTGATTTTCCCCTCCCTCATCTCAATCGTGCCCTGTTCTTTGAGCGAGGTAAGCATCCGGTTGACACTCTCACGAGTCGCGCCAATCATTTCTCCAATCTCCGTATGATTCAGCTTGATGTTCAGCAAAATCCCATCCTCGTTTTTGATTCCACACGTATTCGATGCACGGATCAAGGTCGAAGCCAAAGCACCGGTTTTTCCATACAGCAGCAAATCCCTGAAACGGGATTCCATAATCCGCTGTTTGAGACCGAACCATTTTATAAATTGCACAGCCATATCTCCATGCCTCGTCAAGAGCCCTTCCAATTCCTTACCTTGAATGACGCCGATTTCGCATGTGTCCGCCGTTTCCGCTGTGTAGTTATGCTCCTCCCCGCCCAAGCCGCCGAATTCGCCGATCAGGTCACCCCTGCGTTGAATGGTCAGCAAAAGCTCTTTACCGTCTTCCGTTGATTTGTGCAATTTGATCCGTCCTGCGTGAATATAGTAAAGCTGTCCCGCTGCCTCTCCCTCCATAAAAAGACTGACGCCCGCCTTAACCTTCTTCCAGGTCATAATACTTTTAAGCAGTTCAATATGCTCTTCCGTCAAAAATAAGTTGATTCCCGTACGTTCCACCTGTGCCGATCCTGCCAGTTTTGCTATATATAATGAAGCCATGCTCATCTCCCCTTCATGTCTTTCTTATATTCTAATCATAGTATAATTCACGAATTTGCGTTATCAGGAAATTACCTGATTTTCCCCACTCCATGACCCTGAATATGTGTGATAAAAATCACTACAGTCCGGACGAGAATATGATATTTTCCCTAATTGAAGATAGATCGAAAATATTTGCTTTTCACCTCGTAAAGGAAGTGCTCTGTCATGAACGATCTTTTGCTGGAAGTCAAGCGTGAGCTTGACTCTCTGCGTGCGCTGATTTCGTGTGATGTGGCTGCGGTAGCCTGGATTCATTCGGCGCATAATTTTTTCCGCTGGCGTTATATCTCCGGAAATCGCAATGACCGTTACCAGCGAATTTCCTTTAAGGCCGGACACGGCTTATCAGGCATGGCCGCGAGGCTTGGACGTTCCATAGAGGCTAATCCTCTTTTAAGGGATACCTACCGTTTAAGACAGGACTCTGCATTAATGCTTGCGGAACAGCTTCACTCCGCCTTTGCGGCTCCTATTTTCGGCGTGGACGATATTCCCAATGGTGTGGTATTGGTCGGACATCGGAACGCCTACAGCTTTGTTCCCCATGATACTGCTTTGGTGGAGCAGACTGCCCGGCGGCTGGGCACCCTCAAGTTTTAACCTGTACTGGTTGTTTGTGCCTGTATTCATTCCTAACGGGGCTTTTAGAAAGGAATCCTGCATTGATAGGTTTCCTTTCTTTTTGCTATGATGAGATCATACACGCGATACATCGCCTACGGAGGGATATTTTGGTTCGTATACTTGTTGTTGATGACCATGTTGTTGTCCGGTCCGGCCTGATTGCATTATTGGACGGAAAGCATGATATTAGCGTCATCGGAGATGCCGCCGACGGGGATGAAGCCATAGCGAAAGCGCTTGAATTACATCCGGATGTCGTATTGATGGATTTCAGCATGCCCCCTGGCAAGGATGGTCTGACAGCCACAACAGAGCTGAAGAAGCTGCTGCCTGATACCGAGGTTCTCATTTTGACCATGCATGATGATGATGAATATCTGTTCCGTGCCATTCAGGCAGGAGCTTCCGGATATATCTTGAAAAGTGCGCCTCACGAAGAATTGATCACCGCTATCCAATCGGTTGCCCAAGGAAATGCTTACCTGTATGCCAATGCTACCAAACGCCTCATGAGCGAATATCTGGATAAGCTGAAGCAGGACGGCGGTTCAGGTCCTTATGAATCTTTATCTGAGCGGGAAAAAGAAATCTTATCATGGGTCGCCAAAGGCTACTCCAATAAGGAAATTGCCGAGCATCTCATCATCAGTGTCAAGACCGTAGAGTCGCACAAAAGCAACCTGATGGAAAAGCTTAATCTAAAAACCCGACCGGAGCTTGTGAAATTTGCCATGAAGAAAGGGCTTCTGAATTATGAGTAACCATCACAAATGGATTTTACATCAAACGATCGGAGAGCAGGCAGTATCCCTCATTGAGCTGCTGGATGAGCATATTCCGGATGAAGAATTCCGCGAGGCTTTGCGCTACTCTTTGCTCCAGCTGTCCGATCTGAAGTTTGCCCTTGATGAATCGTCCATTGTCGCGGTGACTGACCGCAAAGGGACGATTCAGTATGTTAATGATAAATTTTGTGAAATATCCAAATACACCCGGGGTGAACTGATCGGCAAAGATCACCGGATTATTAACTCTGGCCATCATTCCTCCGAATTTATGCAAAATTTATGGAGAACGATCTCCTCGGGAAATGTATGGCGGGGGGAAATACGCAATCGTGCCAAAGACGGTTCTTATTACTGGGTAAATACCACCATTGTTCCCATAACGGACGACAAAGGCCAGCCCTATCAATACCTGGCTGTGCGTAATGAAGTTACAGAGCTTAAGCAGGTTCAAGCCGAGCTCCAGAGCATGATGACACAAGTGATGCAAATCCAGGAGGAAGAGCGCAAGCGTTTTTCCCGCGAGCTTCATGACGGCATCGGACAAAGTCTGTTCTCCTTGGCCATTCAGATGGATCATGAGCTGTCCAAGCAGTCCAATCCGGTAATCCAGCAGCTGCGTCAGCAAGTCACGGCCATCATGGCTGATATTCGGGGGCTGGCATGGGAGCTTAGACCTTCCGTGCTGGACGATTTGGGCGTTGTTCCCGCCCTTCGGACTTATATTGACAACTACAGCAATCACTACGGAATACAAGTGAATTTCACCTGTACGCTGCGCAAACGGCTGGATATCCAGAAGGAGATAGCCATCTACCGTATTGTTCAAGAAGCCTTGACCAATATTGCAAAATATGCGGATGTGTCAGAAGCTAACGTAACTGTCGAGGATCGCAGGTCTGAAGTTTGGGTAACTGTAGAAGATAAAGGGAATGGATTTAAACCTGGTGAAGCCGGGCAAGGGGTAGGTCTCTTCAGTATGGAGGAACGTGCACGGGGGGCCGGAGGCCGGCTTCGTGTTCTGTCCGCATCAGGCAGTGGTACCCGTATTGAACTGAATATACCTAATTGAAGGGAAAATAAATTGAAGGAAAAATAAAAAGAGAGAGCTCTGTCGGAGAAACAGGCTCTCTTATTAAAGGTGTCACAACTGGTGTGACAAGAATCCGCTAAGATAAAACAAAAAGCGGGTGATGGGAATCGAACCCACGCTACCAGCTTGGAAGGCTGGAGTTCTACCATTGAACTACACCCGCAAATAAAGATCGGGACGACACGATTTGAACATGCGACCCCCTGGTCCCAAACCAGGTGCTCTACCAAGCTGAGCTACGTCCCGTTATTCATTCATACCATACTTCGTTGAAGCTATAATGGCGTCCCCTGAGAGATTCGAACTCCCGACCTTTTGATTCGTAGTCAAACGCTCTATCCAGCTGAGCTAAGGGGACATCTTATAATGGCCATCCATAGTAAAGGCGCCACCCAGATTTGAACTGGGGAATCAAGCTTTTGCAGAGCTTTGCCTTACCACTTGGCTATGGCGCCGTTGTGATAATGGAGCGGACGACGGGAATCGAACCCGCGACCCTCGCCTTGGCAAGGCGATGCTCTACCGCTGAGCCACGTCCGCAAAAATATGGTGCGGTCGAGAGGACTCGAACCTCCACGGGGGGTTAGCCCACACGGACCTGAACCGTGCGCGTCTGCCAATTCCGCC